>JANMMH010000107.1:0-13048 GCA_031373055.1 Rubrivivax sp.
GGCGGCCAGCAGCAGCGTGTGGCCGTCGCTCGCGCGTTAGTTTTGGAGCCCTCGGTGATGCTCTTTGACGAGCCCTTGTCCAACCTTGACGCGCGCTTGCGGCGCAGCATGCGCGAAGAGATTCGCGCCCTGCAGCAGCGCTTGAAGCTCACCGTGGCCTACGTCACCCATGACCAGAGCGAAGCGCTGGCGGTCAGCGACCAGATCATCGTCATGAACGCTGGCCTCATTGCGCAGGCCGGCACGCCGCACCAGCTTTACGAAGAACCCGGCAGCGAGTTCGTGGCCGGGTTCATGGGCGAGGCCATGTTGTTGCCAGGGCAGGCGCTAAACGACGGCAGCGTGCAACTCGGGCCCCTGAGCGTTAAGCCGCGCCGTGCCGTACGCAGCGGTGCGGTGAAGGTGGCCGTGCGCCCCGAGGCCTGGCAGTTGCTGCCCTCCGCGCCGGGGCTGCTGGCAGCACGGCTTGTGAAGATGGCTTACTTGGGCAGCCTGCAAGAGCTGACGCTGGCCACCGAGCTTGGCGAGATCTTCGTCGTCTCAAGTGACGTCACGCGCACTTGGCGTTTGGGCGAAGAGGTCGGCTTGACGCTGGCGGGGCAGGGCTTGTCGGTGGTGGCCAGCGGCTGACGCACTGGGCGGGTACCTACGGACAAGCGCTGCCCACCGCGCGTCGGAAATCGCGCGCCAGACCCTTCCACGTTGCCTGCGCGTTTTGCAGCAGCAGCCGATCGCCATCGACCCGGGCCCGCAGCGTCTGGCGTGCGCTGCCATGCAGCGCCAAGCTCGCGCCGGCGTGCCGGCCGCCCAGGCCCCAGCGGTTGCGGCCGAGCACCAGCGACGCGTCGTCGACCTGGTAGCGCTGCGTCAGCGCGAGTGACGCCCCCCGCGCGCACCACAGCCCCTGCACATTCGCCGGCACCACCCACAGATGCAGACGGCTGAGCTTCTCGCGGCCCACGGCCTTGTCGGGCACGTCCAGGGTGATCGTGCGCTCGCTGGCCCAGTCGCCCATGTCCCAGTCGTGCGAGACGATGCGTGTGCCAGGTGCGAGCGCCAACAACTTGGGCCGCAGCTGCAAGTTGACCTCGGGCAGCAGGTACATGGTGACGACGCTGTAGCCGGACAACTCACTGGTAAAGAGGTCTTGCACGGCAAAGGTGGCGCGCGCTGAAACACCCGCCTTTTGCGCGTTAGCACGGCTGCGCTCCACCAGCTCGGGCACGATCTCCACGCCGTGCCCGCTGGCGCCGAAGTGGCGTGCCGCAGTGATGACGATGCGGCCGTCACCCGAGCCAAGGTCGAGCACGCGGTCGCGCGGCTTCACGTTCGCCAGCCGCAGCATGGCCAGCGTCACATGGTCGGGTGTGGTGATGAAGGGCACTTCCTCACCGGCTTGGGCGCGGGCTACGTGCAGCGCCATCGCGCCGAAGGTCAAGATCAGGAGGGTTCGCCACATGGGCGCCGATGCTAAACGCGACACGCGCGACATCCCCCAGAATGCGCGGCCATGGCCACCAGTCTGCTCGCCCTTCTCGACGACATCACCACGGTGCTCGACGACGTCGCCGTGCTCAGCAAGATCGCGGCGAAGAAAACCGCCGGCGTACTCGGCGACGACCTGGCGCTCAACGCCCAGCAGGTCAGCGGCGTGCGCGCCGATCGTGAGCTGCCGGTGGTGTGGGCAGTGGCGAAAGGCTCGCTCATCAACAAGGCCATCCTCGTGCCTTCGGCCCTGATCATCAGCGCCTTCGCACCCTGGGCGGTGGTGCCGCTATTGATGGTGGGCGGCGCCTATCTGTGTTTTGAAGGCTTCGAAAAGCTCGCCCACAAGCTGCTGCACAGCGCGGCCGACGACGCGGCTGAACATGAGCGCTTGACCCAGGCGCTGGTCGACCCGGCGGTGGACCTGGTGGCGCTGGAGCGCGAGAAGATCAAGGGCGCGATCCGCACCGACTTCATCCTCTCGGCCGAGATCATCATCATCGCGCTGGGCACCGTGGCCGCCTTTTCCATGCTTACGCAGATCGGCGTGTTGGCGGGCATTGCGATGCTAATGACGCTGGGCGTGTATGGCTTCGTCGCGGCCATCGTCAAGCTCGACGATGTTGGCCTGCACCTGTCTCGCCAACCGCGCGCGCTGAGTGCAGCGTTCGGGCGTGGCCTGCTGGCCTTTGCGCCGTGGCTGATGAAGGCGCTGTCGGTGCTGGGCACGGCGGCCATGTTCCTGGTGGGCGGAGGCATCTTGGTGCACGGCGTGCCCGCATTGGAGCATGCCATCGTGAGCCTCACGGCCGGTGGCGGTGTGGTGCTGGACGCGCTGCTGGCTACGCTGGCCGACGGCCTGGTAGGCATCGCCGCCGGAGCGCTGGTGCTGGGCGCGGTGCAGCTTGTTCGGCGCGCGCGCGCACCGCGCTAACGCCCAAACTACTTGCCGCTGATACCCAGCAGCTCCACCTCGAAGTGCAGCGTCGCATTGGGCGGAATCACGCCGCCCGCGCCACGCTCACCGTAGGCGATGGCCGGGGGGCAGATGAGCTTGGCCTTGCCGCCGACTTGCATGCGCTGCACGCCTTCGGTCCAGCACTTGATGACGCGGTTGAGCGGGAACTCGATAGGCTGGCCGCGCGTGTAGGAGCTGTCGAACTCCTTGCCGTCGGGCAAGGTGCCGCGGTAGTGCACCTTTACCGTGTCGGTGGCCGTAGGGCTCACGCCCTTGCCGTCTTTCAAGCTGCGGTAGATGAGGCCACTCTCGGTGGTGACGGCGGCGGGCTGCGCCATCGCAGCACCGCTCAGGCACAGCAGGCTCGTGATCAAGGCAAGGGTTTTCAAATCGAGACTCCGTTCAGGTTTAGGGTTAGTTCTGAGGGCGCGCGCTCTTGGCCGCCACGATGTCGTCTTTGAACCATCGGTCGAGCATGCGCATTTCATACGCATAGGCCAGGCCTTGGTACTTGCCAGGCCCGCTTTGCTGGTAGGCCATGTCGGCTAGTCGGGCGTCACCCGATTTGAGCGTGCGGCCAGCGTCGAGCAGCTCGTAGCGCAGCACCATGCTGGGCCAGTCGGCGCGGCCGCGCATCACACGCAACTCGTCGCCACGGCGGCTGGGGCGCAATTCGCCAGCGAGGTCGATGTCGGTCACCGTCAGTCGTAGGGCCTGGCCGTCGGGCAAGGTCTTGCCAAGGCTTTGCAAGTGTTCGGTCAGGGCCTGCAAGGTGCGCTCGCGGTCCCAGGTGTTGCGGCCCGCGTCGCTGAACTTTTCGGGCTCGACGAACTTCACCTCCACCGTGCCGGCGGCGTGCGCCACGCCGGCAAGGGCCAGGGCCAGGGCCAGGGCCAGGGCCAGGGAAACTAGGTAACGCAGGGTAGACATCACAACGCTCCTTCACGTGATGTGCCGGCAGGCGTACCAGCACGGCTTGGAAGACAAGCCCGGCGCGGGGAAGTTCCCCGCCGCCTTCGCCGAAGCTACTTGGACCAGTTGTCCTTCAGTGTCGTGATGCGGTTGTACACCTGCTGCGTGCTGGCGTGGTCGTGCCGGTCGGCGATGAAGTAACCGTGTCGCTCGAACTGGAAGCGCTGCTCGGGCGCGCAGCCTGCCAATGAAGGCTCGACCCAGCCGCGCTGCACACGCCGGCTGTGCGGGTTCACACCGTGACGTGCGTCACCGTCGCTGGTGTCGGGCTGCTCGTCGATGAAAAGGTGTTCGAAGAGGCGCAACTCGGCGGCCACGGCGTCGTGCTGTGCCACCCAGGTAATCGTGCCCTTGACCTTCACGGCGTCGGCACCTGGCGTCCCGCTGCGCGTGTCGGGCAGCACCTTGGCCAGCACGGCGGTGACGGTGCCGTCGGCGTCTTTTTCGCAGCCCATGCACTCCACGATGACGCCGTATTTCAGGCGCACCTTGTTGCCCGGGAAGAGGCGATTGAAGCCTTTGGCCGGCAGCTCGGCGAAGTCATCGCGTTCGACCCACAGCAACGCTGCCAGCTCGAACTGCCGCATGCCGAGCTCGGGCAGCTTCGGGTGCGCGGGCGCCTGGCAAGCCACGCTCGGCGTGTCAAACACTTCAGGCCAATTCACCAGCTTGAGTGCGAGCGGGTCCGACACGGCCATCGCACGCGGTGCTTTGCCATCTAGGTCGTCGCGCAAGGCGATGTCGAGCACCTGGTAGTCGAGCCAGACGTTGGTCTTGCTGGCACCCGAATCAAAGGCCAACTTGCGCACGCTCTCGGGCGTGTAGCCGCGCCGGCGCATGCCCACGAGCGTGGGCAGCCGCGGGTCGTCCCAGCCGCTCACCACAGCTTCGTCGACGAGCGCGCGCAGCTTACGTTTGCTCGTCACCACGTGCGTCAAATTCAAACGGCCGAATTCAAACTGGCGCGGCAGCGGTGTGGCCAAGAGACCGCCTTCGGCGAGGCGCGTCAGCAGCCAGTCGTACCAGGGGCGCTGGTCTTCGAATTCCAGCGTGCAAAAGCTGTGCGTGATGCGCTCCAGAGCATCTTCAATCGGGTGCGCGTAGGCGTACATCGGGTAGATGCACCAGCGGTCGCCCGTGTTGTGGTGGTGCGCGCGGCGGATGCGGTAGAGCGTGGGGTCGCGCAGGTTGATGTTGGGGCTGGCCAGATCGATCTTGGCGCGCAGCACCATCGCGCCGTCGCCGTGTTGACCCGCGCGCATCTCGCGAAAGCGCGCCAGATGGTGCGCCGCTGTCAGCTCACGATAAACGCTAGCCACGCCAGGCCGGGTGAAGTCGCCCCGGTTCGCGCGGATCTCATCGGCCGACTGTTCGTCAACATAGGCTAGGCCAGCGTCGATCAAATGTTCCGCCGCGCGGTACATGAAGTCGAAGTAGTCGCTGGCGTAGTAGAGGTGCGAGGCGCCGCCCTGCACCCAGTCGAAGCCCAGCCAATGCACCATCTCTTGAATGGCGTCGACGTACTCCTGCTCTTCCTTTTCCGGGTTGGTGTCGTCGTAGCGCAGGTGGCAGATGCCGCCGAAGTCGGCCGCCAGACCGAAGTTCAGGCAGATGCTTTTGGCGTGGCCGACATGCAGGTAGCCGTTGGGCTCAGGCGGGAAGCGTGTGCGGATGCGCGCGGGGTCGGGGGTGCCGGCGGCGTGCAACGCCGCGTCGCCCGGTTGGCCGCCCCACAGGCGGCCCGTTAGCACGCCGGAGTCAAGATCGCGCTCGATGATGGCGCGCAGAAAGTTCGCCGGTGCGCTGGCAGTTTTAGGGTCTTCGTTAGGAGCAGAGGCCATGGCGGCAGGCGCGGGCCGCAGGCGGCCGGAGAGTGATAGACGGGTCGACCGATTCTATCGACGCACCCATGGCGACACGCCTACGCCAAGCCTGGCACCTTGCCCTGTTCAACGCCGCTGCCGCAGCCGCTCGACTTCCTTGGCCACCATGTCGTCGCGCCAGCCGTCGCTGTACAGGCTGAGGAAGGTCACGATGCCGTGAATCGTGAGGCCCAAGCCCCAGCCCCACAGTGGCCACTGGTGCCAGCGCGTGTGGCCGGTGAATTGGTTCAGCGCGAAAAGCCCCAGGTTGACGAGCACGAAGACCAAGGCGTGCACGTACCACGCCATCTTTTGCGCCACGCGGCGGCGGGCTCGGCGCGTCAGCGCGTCGTCGTCAATGTCGAGTGTGGTCATGGCAGAAACCTCCGTGGATGTTCAAACGAGCACGCCCAGCCATTCGCGCCAAAGCAGGTTGCCCAGGAATCGGCCAGGCAGCAAAGTGAAGAGGCCGGCGATCAAACAGGCGCCGATGAAGAGGCCGCGCATCGTCTTGCGGTGCTCGTTGACCTTGCCATGGCGGACAAGCCAGATGCCACGCGGCAGCATCACACCGGAGACGACGGTGAAGAGATGGATGGGCGAGAAGCCGGCCAGGTTGGGGCCTTGGTAGTCGCGGATGAAGGCACTGGCCACGGTGGTGCTGGCCATCAAGGCAACCCAGCACCAGCCCAGCCGTTTGTGGCTGGCCGTGCCTTTGCGCCGAGTCAACATCACGATGCCAAGCAGCAGCGCGGCGAAGGCGGTGACGAGGTGGAAGAAGACCAGCGGGTGGCGTTGCAGCAGCAACTCGAAGGCGTGCATGGCGGCGAATGGCAAGCGCGTGAATCAACGCGATGGCCGCATGCTAGAGCCTGCGAGACAGCGATGCTGCGGTGCCGCGACGTGTCAACAGCGGCGCCGACAAAGCGGCGCGCTGGCGGCGCGAGTGGCGCGAGGAGGGCGAGCGTGGGGGTGCGAGAGACAGCGCGTGTGGTCGCGCCGCCCGCCCGCCTCAGGCCGGATCGGCCTGAACCTGAAAGACCGCTATCGCCTGCGTCAGCCCCTCGGCCTGTCGGCGCAGGCTCATCGCCGCGGCGGTGCCTTCTTCCGACAGCGCGGCGTTCTGCTGTGTCAGCGTGTCGAGCTGGTTCACGGCCCGGCCCACGCTGCCCACGGCCTCCGCCTGTTGGGTGCTGGCCTGGGCGATCTCGGCAATGATTTCGCTCACGCTACGCACTTGCGCCACGATGTCGTGCATGGTGGCGCCGGCCTGGCGCACCTGGCCCGAACCGGTGTTGATCTTGGCCACGCTGGTGTCAACGATGGCCTTGACCTGGCGCGCGGCCTCACTGCTCTTCATCGCCAGTGCGCGCACTTCAGACGCCACCACCGCGAAGCCGCGGCCCTGCTCGCCGGCGCGTGCGGCTTCCACCGCAGCGTTCAGCGCCAGGATGTTGGTCTGGAACGCAATGCTGTCGATCACCGACACGATCTGGCCGATCTGCTGCGAGGACTTTTCGATCTCCGACATGGTGTTCACAGCCTCGCCCACGACCTTACCGCCGCGTTCGGCCACCGCGCTCGCGTCGTTGGCCAGCCTATTGGCGTGGCGTGCCGACGCGGCGTTCTGGCGCACTGTGGCCGCCAGCTCTTCCACCGAGGCAGCCGTCTGCTGCAATTGCGAGGCCTGATGCTCGGTGCGCGCGTTGAGGTCCTGGTTGCCCATGCTGATCTCGTTGGAGCCAAGATCGATCTGCTGCGCGGCGCTGCGGATGTTGCCCACGATGCCGGTGAGCGTGCCCACCATCGAGGCCAGTGCGTTCATCAGCCGCGTGGTCTCATCCGAGCCGGTGGCCGCCGGCACCGTGACGAGTTCGCCGCGCGAGACATCTTCGGCCACACGCACGGCCTCGTTCAGCCGCTGCGTGATGCTGTGCACCGTGCGCCAGCCGATGGCGCCGGTGGCCACGATGATCAAGGCCGAGAGAGCGAGGATGGCGCTCAGTGACGTGCTGACGCGCGCGTCGACATTGGCCGCCACTTCCTTCTGGCGCTGCGACATCTGCGCGACGTGCGCTTCGCCCACGCTGGCTTGCTGCAGCGCCGTGGCCTTGAGCTTGTCCAGCGACGCACGCATCTGCGTCTCACTGCCCAGCAAGCTGAGCTTGGCGCCGCTCACTGCCGCCACCGACTTGTTCACCGACTCCATGGCCTTCAGGGCCTTGTCGACTTCTGCGGCCATCTGCGGCCGGCCCATCTTCACCAACCCGGCGCGCATGGTCGCCATGTTGCTGCTGAGCTGCTGCGCCTGGGTGGCAAAGGCGGTGTGTGCGCTCTTGGCTTCGTCGGTGTTGGACGCCAGCATGAGCAGGCGCATTTGACCCACCAGGTCACGAATGGCTAACGACACGTCTTCACTGACCGTGACCACGCCGCCGGGTTCGTTGCGCAGCTTCAAGGCCGCTTCCAAGGTCTGGCGCTGCTTCACCGCCACGACCTCGGTGTTGTCGAGCACCGTGCCGAGCTTGCCCGCCTGGTCCTCCACGGGGGCGAGGATGGCTCGGCGCTGCTTTTGGTAGGCCGCTTCGGCCTCAGGTTTGCTGGCCAGCACGTTGGCACGCAGGGCCAGCAAACCCGTGGCGTCTTTGCCGAATGCGTCAGCGGCGGCCGCGATGACAGCACGCGTCTCTTTGAGCACGTCGTCCGAGCCGGCCTCGGGCTCCAGGCGCGCCACGGCGTCGACCACGCTCTTGAATTTTTCTTTCAGCGGGCCAAGGCGAAAGCGGTTGTTGGCGATGTCGACTTCGCTTACGACGAGCGTGAGCTCCTTCAGGCGCGACTGCGCTGACAGCGCCAACTTCATGTTGTGTGAAAGCCGCCTCGTGGCGTCTTGCGCCTTGTCGGCGGCCTTGCCGGCTTCCACGCCAATTTGCTGCACGGCCGCACGCGTGCTGCCCACAGCATCTTCGGCCTTCTTCAGGTCGGCACGTGCGCGCTCGGCCTCGGCGCGGTAGACGGCGTCGTCGTCGAGTCGCTTGGACACGGCCGCCACGATCTCGCCCGACGAGGCGCGGAAGTCCAGCGCTTCGGCCTTGCCCTTGGAGTCGAGCACCTTGAGCTCATCACGCAGTTTGTCAATGGCCGCCATGTCTTGCTCGACCACCGTGCGCGCCGCGTCGGCGTCGCTCTTGCGCTGGCTCATGCTCAGCTTGAGCAGCGCGCCCAGCGCGCGCTCGGTGCGCTCTTGCAGCTCGTAGGTTTTGGCTTGCAGTGGCGCGGCGCGTTGCGTGAGCGTTTGCAGGTCGGTCTGGATCGACGTCACGGCAAACCAGCTCACGCCTGCGACACACACAAGGCCAGCGGCCGAAAGCGCCGACAGGCCCAGCAATCGGTGCGAAATCTTCATGAACGTGTCAGAGTCTCAGCGAATCTTGGTGATCTTGCCGTTCAAGATCTGCGTCAAGAACACGTCCGAAGAAGCCTGATGGTTGCCGTCGTTGAAGCCGATCAACATGCCACCCAGGTCCACGCCCTTCATGCCGCGCAGCGCCGCCACGAGCGTGTCGCGTGCGGGCTCTTTGCCGGCGCGCTCAAGGGCCGCGACCATCACCTTGGCGGTGATGCAACCTTCAAAGTTGACGAAGCCCAGGGCCTCGCCGCCGTTGGCCACCAGTGCGGCGCGGCATTCACGCTGCACCGCCAGGTCGTTGTCTTCGGGGAAGGGCACGACCTGTGAAATCAGCACGCCGTCGCCGTCTTTGCCGACTTCTTTGACCAGGTTGTCGGTGCCGACGAAGGAGACGGTGGCCAGTTGCGACTTCAAGCCCGACGCGCGCGCTTCCTTGATGAACGCGGCCAGCGGCGCATACGGGCCGACCATCACCACCGCGTCGGGTTTGGCCTCAAGCATGACGGCCAGGCCAGTCTTCACGGCGAGTGTGTTGCGCTGAAAGGTGCCTTTGGCGGCCACCACCATGTTGCGTTTTTTGAGCGCCTTCTCGGTGCCCGAAAGCACCGCCGTGCCGAAGCCGTCGTCTTGATAGAACACGGCGACCGTCTTCGCGCCTTTGGTCATGAAATGCGCGACCAAGGTCTCGGCTTCGTCGTCGTAACTTGCGCGCACGTTGAAAACCTGTTTGGTCACCGGCTGGCGCAGGCTCATGGCGCCGGTGAAGGCGCCGATCAAGGGCACGTCCATCTCTTTGACAATGGGCAGCACGGCGTTGGCCGTGGGCGTGCCGACATAGCCGAAGAGGAAAAGACCTTCTGCTGTTCGATCATCTTCAGCGTTTCGTCGATGGCTTTGTCGGGCTCGTAGCCGTCGTCACCCACCACCATGTTGATCTGGCGGCCATGCACGCCGCCTTTGGCGTTGACCGACTTGAACCAGGCCTCGGCGCCACTGCGCATGCCCTTGCCCAGGCCGGCGGCGGGACCACTTTGCACGTTGACCATGCCGATCTTGACTTCGGTCGCGGTCAGGCCGTCGGCGGCGTGACTGAGGCCCGGCGCGAGGCTCATCGCGAGGCTGACCAGGGCGATGGGAAGGGCTGCTGCGGCGGCGGTGCGTCGTATGGGTCGGTGCATGTTGGTCTCCGGTCTGGGTGGGCGCTAACGTCACCGCGTTGGGTGGTCAGATGGCAAGAAGTTTGGTTCGCAGCGCGGCAAACCGCTCTGTAGATAAGTTGCCTTATCGGCCCATGTTTCCCTGCATTTAGACCGTTATAAATCGGTCCCGCCGCCCAGGGCTGAGCTCGCTACATGCCCTTGAAAAGATGCGCGTAGAGCCGGCTTGCGACGAGTGTTTCGCGCCGGCCGCGAAGGCTCAGCGTGACCTTGCCTGACTCTTCACGCCGGGCGCTGGCGATGCAGCGCGCCTGCACCACGGTGCTGCGATGGACTTGCCAAAAGCGTTGGCTGTCGAGCTGCGGAAGCAGCTCGCGCAAGGACATTCGGATCAAATGCTCGCCATCAGCCGTCATCACGCGAACGTACTTATCAGCGGCCTCGAAGTACACGACATCGTCGACGGGCACGAGGTGCACCAGCGCGCCGACCTGAGCCTGGATCACCTCCAAGCGCGTACCGGTCTGGCTGACGGCGGCCGTTGGGCCCGAGAGCAGCGCGCGCAGCTGCATCATCGTCTGCTGCAAGGCGTCGCCATGTGCCTGCGCGCCTGCCAGCCGCTGGCGCAGCCGCTGCACGCAAGCGGCCAGGCGCTCGGTCGTGAGCGGTTTCACAAGATAGTCCACCGCCTGCACGTCAAAGGCCCTCAAGGCGTATTGGTCGTAGGCGGTGACGAACACAAGAAGCGGGAAGGGCGCGTCTTGCGGCCATTCTTCGGCCAGCGCCTGCGCCGCTTCCAGGCCGCTGAGTGCGGGCATGCGGATGTCGAGAAAACACACGGTGGGCCGCAGCGCCAGCGCGTGGCTGAGCGCACTGGCGCCGTCGCCCACGACGGCGGCGATGTCCAGTTCGGGCCACAGCTTGACGAGTTCGTCGCGCAGGCTCTGCGCCAGCAGCGGCTCGTCTTCGGCGATGAGAGCGCTGATGTGGCTCATGACGCATCCGCCCGCGCCAGGGGCAGGCGCACGGTGGCCAGCGTGCCGCCTTCACCGTCGCCCGCCGCCGTCAGCGTCAAATCGGCGTTAGCGCCGTAGAGCGCGGCCAGGCGTGCGCGAACTTGCGCCAGACCGAAGCCGCTGTCGCTGCTCTTCCCGTTCTTGCCGCTGCTGTCCGTGGTGGGTGCGAGGCCGACGCCAGTGTCACGCACGGTCAGTACCAGTTGGCCGTTAGCCACCTGTGCCGCGATGCTGACCCGCCCCGGCGCGACCTGCGGCTCAAGCCCGTGGCGGATGCTGTTTTCGATCAATGGCTGCAACAGCAAGGG
The DNA here is from genome assembly GCA_031373055.1 of Rubrivivax sp. GTDB lineage: Bacteria > Pseudomonadota > Gammaproteobacteria > Burkholderiales > Burkholderiaceae_C > Rubrivivax. Next base: position 11,168 of record JANMMH010000107.1, read on the forward strand.
CGGCGTTGAGAGCTCGCGCAAGGCGGGTGGTAAATCGATCTCGACGCGCAGCCGCGGCCCCATGCGCAGCGACATCAGCGCCAGGTAGTCGGCCGCGCGCGCGAACTCTGCGGCCAGGGTTTGCGCGTCGCTGCGCGAGGCGCTGAGTGTGGCGCGCAGGAAGGCGATGAGATGGTCCAGCATGGTCTGGGCACGTGCGGGGTCGATGGCTATGAGCACACGCAGGTTGGCCAGGGTGTTGAAGAGCATGTGCGGCTCAAGCTGCGATTCCAGCAGCTTGAGCTGCGCTTCGCTGGCGCGGCGCTTGGCGCTTTCAGCGTCGGCGCGCGCACCGGCCAGGCGCTCCATCTGTGCGATGCCCACGGCCACCACCAGCGAGGCCAGCACCGTCAGCGCAATCGTCATGCGCGTGCCGGCCGACCGCCATTCCAGCAGGCTGGGCGACTGGTTGCCGGTCAGCGCGTCGCCCAGCGCCAGACCGAGCGGTGTGCCGAGCAGGCCGGCTAGCAGCAGCAGCGGCAAGGACTGCAGCAGCCCGACTTCGGCCTCGTCGCCAGCGCTCAGGCCACGCAGCCGGCGCTGGCGCCGCAGCCACCAGGTGGTGACGTGTCGCAGCGCGGTCGTCAGGCCCCAGCAGCTGCCGCCTATGGCGAACGAGTACACGGCATGGGGCACGAAGCCGCGGCCGCTCAGCATCGTCAGGAAGACGGCGATTCCGACGCACACGCCGACAAACAGCAGCCACTGCTGCGGGAGCGAGCGCGCTGGCGACTTTGGCGCCCTAGCGGCAAGCTTGGTCTCGTTCATGGGCATGGCTGCGCATTGTGTGGCGCTGAAGACTGGCGCAAGCCCGTCAAGCGCAGCGTGGCCCAGGCGCGGCCTAGCCACAGGCCCGACAGCACACCCGAGAGCACGGCCAGGCCGACGAGGAAGCTTGGCGACGACGCCGTGGCGGGCTGGATGACCTGGAACACACCGATGGCGTATTTCACCAAAAACGTCGCCAGGATCAGCAGCATCGGCCAGCCACTCCCGCGCACAAACAGCCGCTGTGTGCTGCCGTTCCAGCCCGCGCCCTTGGGCACCAGCCAGCGTGCGGCGACATTGAAGGCCAGCGCCACACACACCAGCCACAGCGCGGCGCTGATGGGCATGACACGCAGCGCGGGCCACAGCATCGACACGCCCAGCACGCCGAAGGCCAAAGGCGTGGCGACGATGCGTGCCGTCGTCACCTCACGGTCACGCCACTGCGTCAGTCCGAGCCAGATCAAGAGTGCTAACAAGCCCCAAACCCACATGGGCGTGTGGCGAAGAATTTCGAAGACCATGGTGTGCTCCCCGTGCGATGGCACGCATGGTGGCGTGCGCTGCACCGGGCTGCCCGGGTCGGGCGACGAAATGCCGCCTCGCGTCGTGAAGCGGCGCCAGTGCGGCGCCGGGGTCGCTCAGCTCGCAGCGAGCGCGGCGCGCAGGGCTTCCACGCGTGCGCGGTTGACGCCCAAGTCCTTGCGCCCGATACGCGAGGCCGAGCGCACCTGCACCACACCAGCGGCGGGGTCGAACCAGACTTCAATGTCGTCGACAAACTTCAGCAGCTTGGTCTGGCAGGTGGCGTAGACATAGTCGGGCCGGCTCTGCACGATTTCCACGCCGGGCATGGCTTCGAGCAAGGTCTTCAAGCGTGCGATGGTGGCGGGCCCGTCGCGTTGGAGCGCCAGCGGCGCCACGCGCGCGTAGGCCAGTTGCGCGTCCCCCGGCCAGAGGTCGGCCTGGCTGTGCACGCTGTTGGGCGTGGGCGAGGGGCGTTTGAGCCGGCCATCGCTAACGCCCATGTTGCTGGGTGGCTGGCCACGCAAAAAACCGAGCTGGCCGGCGAGC
>JANMMH010000080.1:0-5424 GCA_031373055.1 Rubrivivax sp.
CACCGTCCACAGCGGGTAGCTGGTGGTGGTGAGGTCGTGTTTGGCGTCGACCACACCACGCTTGTGGCTGCCGGGAATGAACATCAGCGGGCCGTTGAATTCGTTCACGTCGTCCAGGAACACGGCGATGTTCATGGCGCGCTCGGTGGGCATCATGTCGTCGTTGAGCCAGGTGCCGTAGTCCTGGTGCCACTGCCAGACGTCGCCCTCAAAAGCCATCTTGCCGTTGATCTTGAACTGGTGCATGTAGAGCTTGTCGCCCAGCAGCTGCTCCACCGGTTTGATCATGCGCGGGTGGCGGCCCAGGCGCGCAAACGGCGCGCTGACCATGTGCGCGGCAAAGTTGGTGCGCACGGCATCGCTGCCTTTCTCGCGCACGTTGTAGGCCTCGCGCCGCGCGTAGAGCTGCGGCACCTCGGCGGTCATCAACGCCACTTCGGCGGGCGTGAAGTGGCCGGGGAAGAAGAGGTAACCGTCCCGCTCGAACTGCGCGACTTGTTCAGGAGTGAGATGCATGGGGGGTCTCCGTTGCAGTGGTTGCGATTGTCCCGTTCGCCACGTGCTGCTCTACCGTGTGCGCGGTACGCCTGGCGGGCTACGGCGCCTGCGCCCCATCTGATGGGCCGATTTGCTGCGTCTCAGCGCGTTGTGTGGGCGGCATACGCCACCGCCACCCGCGCCGCCAGCCGCGCGTTGGCCAGCACCAGATGCACATTGCTGGCCAGGCTCTCGCCGCCGGTGAGCTCGCTCACGCGGGCCAAGAGGTAAGGCGTGCTGGCCTTGCCGGTGATGCCCTGCGCGACAGCGTCGGCCAAGGCTTGCGTGATGGCGGTGTCGACCACGGCACGCGGCATCGCGTGCTCAATCGCGATCGGATTGGCGATAACCACGCCACCGCGCAAGCCGTGTTGCCACTTCGCAAGCAGCAACCGAGCCAGCGCAGCTTCGTCGTTAGCACGGTGTTCCAGCTTCAAGCCGCTGTCGCGTGTGTAGAACGCCGGCAGCTCGTCGGTTTGGTAGCCCACCACCGGCACGCCATGTGTTTCCAGGTACTCCAGCGTCAAAGGCAAATCGAGGATGGACTTGGCGCCGGCGCAGACCACCGCCACGTCGGTGCGCGCCAGCTCAGCCAAGTCCGCCGAGATGTCGAAGCTTTCGGCCGCACCCCGGTGCACGCCGCCGATGCCGCCGGTGGCGAAGAGGCGGATGCCGGCCATGGCCGCGATGATCATGGTGGCGGCCACGGTGGTCGCACCGTCTTGGCCTTGGGCGATGAGCCAGGGCAGGTCGCGCCGGCTGGCTTTGGCCAGCGCGGGGCCACGCCGCGCCAGGTCGCCCAGCTGCGTGTCGGTCAGCCCGACACAGAGCTTGCCGCCCAGCACGGCAATGCTCGCGGGCACGGCACCATGCGCGCGCACTTCAGCCTCCAGACACCGCGCCGTTTCGACGTTAGCCGGCCAAGGCATGCCGTGGGCGATGAGCGTGGATTCCAGCGCCACGACGGCCTGGCCGGCTTGCAGCGCGGCGGCGACTTCTGGGTTGATGTGCAGGGCAGGGTGCATGGCGGCCATTGTGCAAGCCGCGCCTGCACGCGACGCCTGCATCTCAGCCCTAGAAGCCAAGCGACTCGGATAATCCAGCGCCGTGAGCTCACCCAGCCGCCTCTCCCTCTACCTGCACCTCATCCGCTGGGACCGTCCTGCCGGCTGGCTGCTGCTCTTGTGGCCCACGCTCAGCGCGCTGTGGATCGCCTCCGACGGTTGGCCGGGCTGGCACCTGCTGCTCGTCTTCGTGCTCGGCACCATCCTCATGCGCAGCGCGGGTTGTTGCGTCAACGACGTCGCCGACCGCGAGTTCGACCGCCACGTCAAGCGCACAGCCTCGCGCCCGGTCACCAGCGGCGCGCTCTCGGTGCGCGCAGCGCTGGTGCTCGGCACCGTGCTCGCGCTTTTGGCCTTCGCACTCGTGCTCAGCACCAACCCGCCCACTGTGACGTTGTCCATCGCCGCCCTGGCCATCACGCTGGCCTACCCCTACGCCAAGCGCGTGGCCTCGATGCCGCAGTCGGTGTTGGGCATTGCCTTCAGCTTCGGCATTCCGATGGCGTTTGCCGCGCGGCTGGGTGGCAGCGAGTGGTCATTGCAAGCTGTGGCCGACGCCGTGCCGCTGCACGCCTGGGCGCTCTTGGTGGGCAATCTCTTTTGGGTGCTGGCCTACGACACCGAATACGCCATGGTCGACCGCGATGACGACCTGAAGATCGGCATCGGCACCTCGGCCATTGCGCTAGGCCACCGTGACGTGCCGGTGGTGATGCTCTTCTACGCACTACACCTGGCGCTGTGGGGCTGGCTGGGCACCCTGCTCGGCCTAGGTGGCTGGTACCTGCTCGGCATCGCGGCGGCAGCGGCACAGGCGCTGTGGCACTACACGCTAATCCGAACACGTTCGCGCGAGGGTTGCTTCAAAGCCTTTCGGCTCAACCACTGGCTGGGGTTTGCGGTTTTCGTCGGTGTGGTGGTGGACCTGGCAGCGCGTTAGGCGCCGCACGCTGATCGTGCGGCGTCACAACGCCCAGAAGCGCAGGGCAAAGCCGGCGCTTTTCGGCCGCTGACACAACACCGTCACTTCCTACAATCGGGCTCACTTGCCGCGTGGATGGACTCGCTGCATCGTTCGTGTCGACACCGAAGGTCCCCTCATGAATACGCTCTTTGCTGGCTTGGCCGGCGTGCTGATGCTGCTGGCCGCCGCAGCGGTGTGGTTGCTGCTGCGCCGCCCTGCCAAGCCGCAAGCACCGGCGCTGACGACCGCGCGCCGTGCGGCGCACGCTGACGCTGCACAAGCGCGGCCCATCACGCGCACAGTGCCCGCGCAGGCCACGGCTGCCACAGCCTTGGCGGCGCCGACCTTGCCCGCCGAGCTGGCAGGCTTTCAACATGTCCTGGCCGACACGCTGACGCCCGAGCGGCGAAGTACCTTCGTGGCCATGTTCCGCGACGTGCCGCGCCCGCCCAAGCTGCTGCAGCACCTGATGTCGCCGGAGTTCCTGAACACCGCGGACTCGTCGCAACTGGTCGAGCTCATCGGCGCCGAACCCTTGATCGCAGCCAAGGTGCTGGCGGCGGTGAACTCGCCTTTGTATGGCCTGAAGTCCCCCGTTCGCAGCGCCGGCCAGGCGGTCACGTACCTGGGCCTGAACAGTGTGCGCAGCCTGTGCTTGCAGTACATCCTCATCACCGCCTTCAAGGCCGACACGCCCCAACGGCAACAGGTGCTTGACGGCGCTTGGCGTGCCAGCTCGCTGGCGAGTGAGCTGGCGCAGCAGCTGTGCCACCGGCTGAACATGCCCGAGGCCGGCACCACCGTCAGCGCCGTGGTGTTGTCCTTCCTGGGCCGGCTGGCCACGGCCGCAACCATGCCCCAGGGCATGCTGGCCAAAGTGCCTGAGAGAGACTTCTTGCAGCGCAGCCGCGCCGAGCTAGGCTTGATGGGTCTTTGCGCCGGCGAGATCGGGCGGCTGGTGATGGTGCACTGGGGCTTGCCCGATCACATTGCCGCCGACGCCGCCGACATCGACACCGTGCTGGTCACTCCGTTCAGCGCACTCGACAGCCAACGCAGCGCGCGTTTGGCGCTGGGCTACTTGTGCGCACGCCTCGGCGAGCAGTTGGCCTGCGGCGAACGCACCGACCTGCTGGATTTCGATTTGCACCACAGCACCGCCGCCGAGCTGCACCACCTGCAAGGCGGCCTGGACGATGCTCGCTTGGCGGCACTTCCACAGTTGCTGCGCGAGCCCCGCCTGAGCGGCGAGCTGCAACGCGTGCTGATGGCCTTGAACCGGCGCTGAGCGCCCAGCTCACGGTGCGGGTGTGGCGGCGCCCAGCGCTGCGGCCCGCGAGCGCGCCGCATGCAGCGCGTGCACGAACGCCGCCTTCACGCCGGCTTCATCGAGCGACGTGATCGCGGCGTACGTCGTGCCACCTTTGCTCGTCACGCGCTCACGCAAGGTGGCCAACGGCTCTTCGCTGCGCATGGCCAACTGCGCCGCGCCGGCGAAGGTTTCTTGCGCGAAGCGGCGCGCTTGCGGTAAGGGCAGGCCCATTTGCACGCCGGCCTCCACCATCGCTTCAAGGAAGTAGAAAACATAGGCCGGGCCCGAGCCCGACAAGGCCGTCACGGCGTCCAAATCAGCCTCTTGCGCCACCCAACACAGGCTGCCGGTGGGCGCCAAGACAGCCTCCACCGCGTCACGCTGCGCCGCGCTCACACCGGCCGTGGCGAAGAGCCCGGCGATGCCCTGGCCGATCAGCGCCGGGGTGTTGGGCATGGCACGCACGATGGCCGCGGCACCCGTGGCGGCAGCCAGGCTGGCGCAAGTCACGCCGGCCATGATGGAGAGTTGCAGCGCCGAACTAACGAACAACTTGCACGGTGCGGCAGCCTCGGCAAATTGCTGCGGCTTGACGGCCCACACCACGATGTGCGCGCTCGCCAAAGCGTCATCGGCCTCCGCACGCACCGCCACGCCGGCAAACGCCGCTTCGAGCCGCGCGCGCTGCTCAGCCCAGGGCTCGACGATGGCGATAGCGCCGGCCGCCGTTCCAGCGCGCAAGAGGCCGCCAACGATGGCGCTGGCCATGTTGCCCCCGCCGATGAAAACCAGCTTGTTCATGCCGCGAAGTGTAGTCAGCCCGTGGGCTGGAACAGCTGCTGGATGTCCCGCCTAGGCGGGCCCCAAGGGGGCGCCTACAGTGCCCGCCATGGAAGTGCAATTTCACCGCGAAATCGAACAGCTCAAGCTGGGTGCCGGCCAGACCTTTCACGGCGAAGGCATCCTGGCCATCACCAAGGCGCTGCTGCAATCGGGTGTCGCTTACATCGGCGGTTATCAAGGCTCGCCGATTTCGCATCTGCTGGACGTGATGGTGCAGGCCAAGCCCTACCTCGACACCCTGGGCGTGCATGTGCAGGCCTGCTCCAACGAGGCCTCGGCCGCGGCCATGCTGGGTGCGTCGATCCACTACCCGCTGCGTGGCGCGGTGACCTGGAAGAGCATCGTCGGCACCAACGTCGCGGCCGATGCGCTGTCGAACCTTTCTTCGCCCGGCGTGGTGGGCGGCGCGGTGGTCATCGTCGGTGAAGACTTCGGCGAGGGTGCCAGTGTGATTCAAGAGCGCACGCATGCCTTTGCCCTGAAGAGCACGATGGCGCTCTTCGACCCGCGCCCCGAGCTTGGCCACATGGTGGCGATGGTGGAGCATGCCTTTGCGCTTTCGGAAGCCAGCAACATGCCGGCGCTGATGGAGTTCCGGATTCGCGCCTGCCATGTGCGCGGCAGCTTTGTGGCGCGCGACAACCAGGCACCAAAGTTCGGCAAGCTGGACTTGATTGCCGAGCCCGCGCGCTTTGACTACATGC
>JANMMH010000100.1:0-1707 GCA_031373055.1 Rubrivivax sp.
CGCGCCGGCGGGCACGTCGCTCGCGTCATGCGTGACGAGCACGGCGCACACCTGGTGCGCGCGCAGCTCCGCCCACACGAATTCGCGAATGCGCTGGCGCAGCGCCGCATCCAGCTTGGAGAAGGGCTCGTCCAGCAGCAAGAGCCGCGGGCCCGCCAGCAGGGTGCGCAAGAGCGAGATGCGTGCACGCTGACCGCCCGACAAACTGGCGGGCATGCGAGCGGCATAACCGTCCAGCCCGGCGCGCTGCAAGGCGTGCGTGGCACGCGCCACGCGCTCGCTGCGCGGCCCACTCGCGACAGCGAAGAGCAGGTTCTCCATCACCGTGAGGTGCGGAAAGAGCAAGTCGTCTTGGAACAAAAATCCGACGCGGCGCTGCTCGGTGGGTTGCAGGGTGATGTCGCGGCCGTCGATCAGCACGCTGCCCGTTGCTGACAGCGGCGGCTCAAGCAGGCCCGCCAGATAGTTCAAGAGCGAGCTCTTGCCCGAGCCGCTTTCGCCCATCAACACCAGCACCTCACCCGCCGCCAGCTGCGCCGAAAAGCGTGGCACGAGTTCGCGCTGATGTAAAGCCAGGGAAAGGTTGATCAACTGCAAGGACATGCGTAGGTGCGGCGACAAGGACAAGGCATGCAATGTGCCACGGTTGACGTTGCCGGCCGCCACAGCCACCTAAGATATCCGGCCATGAGCTCACTGAATTCCAAGGCGCCCGCCATGCCGATGTTGGCCACGCAAGCCAACGGCGTGCGTGTGCTGGCACTGCCGCTGCCCCATGCGCTAACTGTCAACCTCAGCGTGTTCGTGCGCAGTGGCAGCGCGCACGAGCCGCGTCGGCTCAGTGGCATCAGCCACGTCATCGAACACACGCTTTTCAAAGGCAGCCAAACCCGCGACGCGCGGCGCATCAACCTCGACGCTGAGCGCCTGGGCACCGAGGTCAACGCGCACACCGACAAAGACCACAGCGCCTTTCACATGCGCTGCCACCCGCGCGACATCAGCGCCAGCGTGCGCATGCTGGCCGACATCGTGCTGCGCCCAAGCTTCCCGGCACATGAGCTGGACAACGAACGCCAGGTCTTGCTGCAAGAGTTTGCCGAGGACGAAGACGACCCCATGGCCAGCGCCTGGAAGCTCTTCGACAAAGCCTGCTGGGGCGCCCACGGCGCGGCGCAGCCGGTGATCGGCTCGCGGCGATTGATTGAGAGCTTCAGCCGAGACGACCTGGTGGCTTACCACCGCGAGCATTACACCGGGGCCAACGTGGTGGTGGCGGCGGCCGGGCCTATCGACGCCGACAAGCTGATGCGCGAAGTCGAGCGCGGCTTCGCATCGCTTGCGCGCGGGCACGCGCAGACCATGCTAACGCCCAACTACGGTGGCGGCATTCACGCACGCGCGCAGGCCGGCAGCAGCCAGGCCCACGCCGTCCTGGGCTTTGGCATCAACGGCCTGCGGGCCAAGGACGCCACGGCCGAGGTAGCCGCCGCCGTCATCGGCGAGGGCATGAGTTCACCGCTGATGCAGCGTCTGCGCGAAGAGCGTGGGTTGGTCTACTACGCCGCCTGCGCCGCCGATGTGATGGACGGCTTCGGCCAGTTCGTCGTCGAAGCGTCGATGGCGCGCGAAAACTTGCAAGACACCGTCGCGGCTGCCGCAGGCTTGCTGAGCGAGCATGCGCGCGCAGTTGACGAAGGCGACCTC
>JANMMH010000111.1:0-4617 GCA_031373055.1 Rubrivivax sp.
ATGTACCGCAACGCCGCCACGTTTGTCGCCAAGATCCTCAAAGGCGCCCGACCCGGCGAACTGGCCATCGAGCAGCCGGCGCGCTTCGAGCTGGTGGTCAACCTGAAGGCAGCGAAGGCGCTGGGGCTGACGATCCCGCAGTCGCTGCTGCTGCGCGCCGACGAGGTGATTCAATGATCGATCGTCGAGAGTTTGCCGGCTCGCTGGCCCTGGGACTTCTTGGAGCACCTGTCCACGCGCAGACTCAGTCGGTGCAACGCCTTCCGGTGGTGGGTACTCTCACCTCCAGCGTGCGCGGCAGGTCCCTTCGCCACCTGATCCAGGGGCTGCGAGAAGCGGGCTACGTGGAGGGCAAGAACTTCAGCTTCGAGAGCCGTTTCTCCGAGGGGAACCCGGCCGCGTTCAGAAGCCTTGCTTCGGAACTGGTGAAGCTCAATGTCGACGTGATCTTTGCGTTGGGCCCGGCTGCCAGCAAGGCTGCCAGCGACGCGACCCGCACGATCCCGATCGTTGCCCTGGACCTGGAGACTGACCCCGTGCAGGCTGGCTGGGCCCGCAGTCTCGCGCGGCCGGGCGGCAACCTCACGGGTTTGTTTCTCGATGCCCCCGCGCTGGCCGGCAAGTGGATCGAACTTCTGCGGATGGCCGTACTGGACGTTCGCCGCCTGGGTTTGCTGTGGGACTCGAATACCGGCGCAGCACAGCTGGACGCTGCACGAGCGGTGGCGACGAGCCTGCGCGTCGAAACCCAAATCATGGAGGTTCGACGTGCCGATGGCGTCGACGCTGCGCTGCAGGCAGGCACCCGCGCCGGGATCAAGGCCATCGTCCTTCTGGGGTCGCCCGTGCTCAGCAGCAACGCCGTGTCGCAGCAGGTTGCCGACTTAGCGGCGCAGAAACGGCTGCCGGCGATCTCGCCGTTCCGTACGTTTGCGGACGCGGGTGGCCTGATGTCGTACGGCGCTAACGCGGATGATTTCCAACCGCGCGCCGGCGGATTCGTGGCCAGGATACTGAACGGCGCCAAGCCCGGCGACCTGGCCATCCAGCTGCCGACCAAGTTCGAGCTGGTCATCAACCTGAAGACCGCCAAGGCACTGGGCCTGACGATCCCGCCTAGCTTGCTGCTGCGCGCCGACGAAGTGATTGAGTAGTGATGCGCGTCCCGACATCCAGCCCTCATGCTGCGGCGGCCTGCGGCGACAGCCGGCGCCTAACAGGCCAGGCGCACCGGCGGCGTGATCGCGAGCCGCCGCGCTTTGCCGGCAAAACCCTTGGCGTCGAATGTGAGCAGGGCTTCGCAGGCGCGGCTCGACGCATGGTGCAAGGCGTCGGCAAAGTCCAGCCCACGGCGCAGGTTTCCCAGAGCCGACTCGACCGCCGGGCGGTCTTCGATGTCGACATGGTCGAGCGACAGCAGATGCTCGAACACGCGGCAGACATCCTTGGCCGGATGGCCGTACACGCCACGCAGCAGCCATTCAAGCTCGAGCACCACGGTCTTGGCGACGAACAGCTGCGTGCCACGTTCCACCACGGCACGTGCCGTCGCTTCTTGCGCACTGGCAGCACCGCCTTCGCGCACGTAGTAGCGCGCCAGCACGTTGGTATCGAGCGCCAGCATCAGCGCTTGGCCCGGCTCTTGGGGGCGAGCAAGCTGGCCACATCAAAGTCGGCTGGCAGTTGCTTGCCGCGTGCGCTGAGCATGCCGTGCCCGGACACCACCGTCTCTGGCGCGCGGTGCAAGACCCGCAACTCGACCTTGCCGTTTTTCGTCGCAAAGGCAACGCGGCTGCCCTGGCGGATGCCCAGCGCGCGCCGCACCTCTTTGGGAATGGTGACCTGGCCTTTGCTGGTGACGGTGGATGCGTCCATGCGCCGCTCTTCAGAGTATTACGATGTAAGAATCATACCGTCTGTTGCGATGGCAGCGCTTGCTGGTAGCTCTTGCATGAAGCGCCGCACTATCCCTTCCGCCACTGACGAGGCCACACCATGAACACGCGTCGCGTCCTGCTGCCCTTGATGGCCCTCATGCTGGCATCGCTGCCGCCCAGCGCGTGGCCGCAGCAACCCACGCGACTGCCGATGATCGGCATCCTGTCGCCGGCCAAGCAGGTGGACATGGCCTGCCTGCCCGACAACCAGGGCGGTGGTGCCGGTTGCCTGCTCGAAGCGCTGCGTGCGCTCGGGTACAGCGACGGACGCAACGTGACCTTCGAATACCGCTTCGCCGAGGGCGCCGCCGAACGGCTGCCAGCGCTTGCGGCCGAGCTGGTGGCGCTGCGCCCAGACGTGATCTACACCTACACCACTGTCGGCGCGGCTGCCGCCGCAAAGGCCACGACGACGATTCCAATCGTCGTCGGCCCGGCCGGCGAGCAAACGATGGAGCGGCTGGCGGGCAACTTCGCACGGCCCGTCGGCAACGTCACCGGCCTGACCTTGGACAGCCCCGAGCAATCCCAGAAGTGCCTGCAGTTGCTCAAGGAGCTGGCGCCTCGGACCTCACGTGTGGCGGTCATTGCCAACCCGGACAACCCCAACTACGAGACCAATCTGGAACTGTTGCGCCCGGCAGCGGTTCAGCTCGGCATCACGCTGGCGCGGTTCGGGGCGCGCAACGCCGGCGATCTTGCGCAGGCTTTCGCGTTGATCCAGGCCGGCGCGGCCGACGCCATCCTCCTCGCCGACGACCGTGCCCTTGCCGGTACGCCTGCGGTGCGCCAGCAGATCATCCGCTGGGCGCTGGGCCGGCGGCTGCCGGTGGCATCGCCCAGTGCACGCGTGGCCGCTGATGGTGGCCTGGTGTCACTGGGCACCGACCACTCGGCGCTGGTGCGGCGCGCAGCGCACTACGTGCATCGCATCCTGGGTGGCGCCAAGCCGGCAGAGCTGCCGGTCGAGCGGCCCACGATCTACAAGCTGTCGATCAATGGCAAGACCGCCAAGGCGCTGGGCTTGACGATCCCGCAATCGCTGCTGTTGCGCGCCGATGAGGTGATTCAGTGATCCAGCGCAAGGCCTTCATGACGGGCATGGCGCTCGCGCTCATTACTTCGCCGGGGCTGCGTGCGCAGCCATCCGCCGCGATGTCCAGGATCGGGCTCCTCAGGCCCACCGACACGCTGACGCCGCAGGAAGCGCAACGCCAGGCAGCCTTGCGTGAGGGCCTGCGCGAGCTCGGCTGGATCGAAGGCAAGAACCTCGTCATCGACATCCGCTATGCCGGCGTCAACCCGCAACGTCAGCGCGAACTCGCCGCCGAACTCAAGGCACTGCCGGTGGCGCTGATCCTTGCCAGCGGCACCATCACCATCCGCGCCGCGCGCGACGGTGCGCCTGGGGTGCCTATCGTGATGATCAACGCTGGCGACCCCGTCGGTGCAGGTCTGGTGGTCAGCCTGGCGCGGCCGGGCGGCTTGCTCACCGGCACGTCGGCAGCGGGCGAAGACATCCTGCCCAAACAGCTGGAGCTACTCGCGGCAGCCGTGCCGCAGCTCAAGCGCGTCAGCGTGCTGATGAACAGTGCCAACCCAGCCAACAAGCTGTTCTTCGACGCACTGGCGGCACGCGCCAGCACGCTGGGCGTGGCGCTAGAGCGCGTCACTGTCAGCTCAGTGGGTGAGTTAGACGGCGCGATCGCCCGCGCCAAAGGCGGTGCCTTGCTGGTGCTGGGCGACCCGATGTTTGGCCAGAGCCTGCCGCACGTCGTCGAGCTGACACAAGGCCACAAAGTGCCTGCGATCTTCGGTGGGCGCGCTTACGTGGCTGCCGGTGGCCTGATGTCCTATCTCTCCGCCGAGGCCTGGCACTTCCGCAGCGCGGCCGGCTATGTCGACAAGCTACTCAAGGGCGCCAAGCCAGCCGACTTGCCCGTGATGCAGCCCACCGAGTTCGAGCTGGTCATCAACCTGAAAACCGCACGTATGCTGGGCCTCACGATCCCGCCATCGCTGCTGCTGCGCGCGGATGAGGTGATTCAGTGATGCGGCGTGGGTCATGCATGTCGGAGACGACATTCGGGATACTGTCGATGGCGCGGTTGCACCAACGGTCGCCGCCATCAGTGGCGGTGCCACGGCGCAAACAAGTCAGGATGAAGATGCACGTTCCCTACCCGACCCGTCGACTTATGTTTGAAGCGTTTTCGAACCACACCACACGCCTGGTGCTAACGCTCAAAACGAGTGCCACCCGTGCTGTCGGCTTGCGTATGCCGCAAGCTCCGATGCGGCGTGCTGACGAGGCGCTGCGTTGAAGCGTCGCGCGCTCGCCCTGTGGCCGCTGGCTGTGGCAGCGCAGGCACAACCGCGCCCAACCACGCCCAAGATCGGCTATCTGCACCCGCGCACGCTGGTCGACACCCACCCCACGCTGATGATCCTGCGCCAGGAGTGGCGCAAGCTCGGCTACGTCGAAGGCCAAACGCTGCTCATGCGCTCGGCCAACGGCGATGCGGCCAAGCTGCCGGCACTGACGCAGCAACTCATCGACGAAGGCGTGGCCGCGCTGATCGTGGTGGGGGCTTCTGCCGTGCGCGCCGCAAGCCTCACCACCAAGTCCGTGCCCATCGTCGCCATCGACCTCGAAACCGACCCCGTGCGCGCCGGCTAC
>JANMMH010000128.1:0-3032 GCA_031373055.1 Rubrivivax sp.
GGCACGTTGTCGAGACCTGTGCTCACACCGTGGCGCTGCGCGGTCGGCGCGCCAACCCTGGGGCTCGCTGTGTCGGCGTGGGGGTGGCCCGGCGAAGTGCATAAGCGTTCCATAAACGTAGCCGGGCCACCCCCACGTCGACTCTGCGCGCGCCGCTTCTGGACCACAAGCCCCCCCCGGCCGGTCCCGCCGCGATGGCCCAAAATGGGCGTCACGTGCCTCGCGCAGACTTATGTGATCGATCGCAACTTGATATCCACCAAACTGGCCGTGACGGCCCCGACCTTGGCGCAACTGAGACTTAAACATGGACGCGAACTCGAAACCTGGTGGCAGCACAGATTCGGTCACACCTTCGACGCGCTTACTGAATCAGAAGCTCGGTATCTCGCCCGCGCCGAGGATGCTGACACCGTCAGAGATCGACTTGCTGCGGCAGAGCAAGCAGGAAATCGCGCAGCGGGTGGCTGAGCGTCAGGCGGCGCGCAAGCGCTGAGCTTGCGACGCCACGCTGGGTGGCGCATCCGACGAGTCATCTAACGGCGGATACCACGAGCACGATCGCGGGTCACCCCACGTGCCCAATCTCAAAATCATTGAGCCCACAGCGATCAACCCCCCGCACCAGCCAGATCGGCCGCCGCGCAAAGTTCACCGGGACGCCGGTCTGCCCGTCGCTCGGCTTCAAAGATCGGTCGAAGTGCGACGTCGCCGGCATGTAGCGCAGCGCCACGCCGGTGCGGCGCATGGCGCTCGTGTTGGCCGCCGCGCCGTGGATCATGTGGATGTCGTGCAGTGACATCTGGCCAGGCGTGAGCTCAAGGTCGACCGCCGTCGCTTCATCGAAGCTGCTGGCCACCAGGCGCTGATTGAGTGCCACGTCGCTGCGCTCTTCATGCAGGTGCGCGTGCAAGACCCTGGCCTGGTGTGAACGCGGGATCACGTGCAGGCAGCCGTTGGCCTTGTTCGACGGCTCAAGTGCCACCCACACGGTGCAGTTGGCCAGCGGGCGGATGGGCCAGTAGTGGCCGTCTTGGTGCCAGGGCGTCTCGAAGCCGTTGCCGGCTGGTTTGCAGAAGATGTGGCAGCCCCACAGGATGATGTCCGCACCGAGCACGCCGCTGACGAGTTCGACAATTTCCGGGTCCATGGCCAGGTCCAGGAAGGCGCTGTGGCCACGCACACCTTCGCCGTTGTCTTGGCCGCCCGCGCCAGCTTCGAGGTGCGCCGACACCAGCTTCTCGGGACGCACGCCGGGGTTGTTGTGCAGCAGTTCTTCAAGGGCCTGCACCAGGGGCGCCACGCGCTCAGCGCCCAGTCGGAACTGGGGGATGAGCCAGCCTTCACGCTGGTAGTGCTGGCGCTCGGCCGGCGAGAGCTGCGCCACGCTCAAGCCGCAACGTCCAGCGTCATGCCCCCCGCACGCAGCCGCGTGGCCAGCACCTCGCCGAAAGCCACCGCCGGCGTGATGACACCGGCGGCCTTGGGCAACTCGCGCTCGTTCAGCGCCAGTGCGAGTGCGGCTTCGCAGACAAACTTGGTGGTGGCGCGGTTGCCGGGGTCGCCTTGGTCGGCGACGGTGGCGCGTACGACATGGCCGTGGGCACTCTTGCCGATGAGCTCACACCGGAAGGAGCCGCCGTCCATCGTCGCCACGCTAGGGCCTTCGCCCGGTTTCGGCCCCATCGAGGCCATGCCGGTGATGAGCTTGCGCATCGGCGACATCTTGACCATGCCCTGCCCGGTCAAGGTGGCCGCGCTCATGCCGGCGGCGGCCACGGCGGCGGCGGCACCGCGGCCAAAGCGCATGTATTCCTGGTAGTGAAAGCCCGCGCCGTAGCCCAGCAGCGCCGCGCTGCGGCGCACCACACGGGTGTTGATGGGGCCCATCACGAAGGGGCCGAGCCAGGCGTCGAAGTCGGCGTCATGGTGCGGCGCAAAGGGGTCGGCGTGGGTGCTTTGATCGGCGGGCGCGCTGCCTGCGGGGTTGAGCAAGAAGGCCTGGTTGAAGCGCTTGTCTTCGCCGCCGTCGAGCATGTTCAGCATCGACGCCACCGTGCCGCCGTTGAGCCCACCCTTCATCGCATGGCTGGCCTTGATCTCCACGCATTCCTCACCGTGGCGCTGCTGCATGGCCTGCACCACGAGCCATGCGCCCAGGTCTGAGGGCACCGAGTCGAAACCGCAGCAGGGCACGATGCGCGTGCCTTGCGTGTTAGCCACTTCGTGATGCCGGTCGATGAGGTCGCGCACCCAGGGGGTCTCGCCGGTGATGTCGACGTAATGCGTGCCGTGCGCCACGCAGGCCGCCACGAGCTCGCTGCCGTAGATCGCGTAGGGCCCGGCGGTGGACAAGACCACGCGTGTTTGCGCGGCCAGCGCGCCCAGCGCGGCGCGGTCATGGGCGTCGGCTTGGATGACGGCGACGTCGTCCAAGCCGGCCGCCTTCAAAACTTCGCGCAGCTTGTCTTCATTGCGCCCGGCCACGGCCCAGCGCACGTCGCGGCCATGCTCGGCAAAGTAGGCCACCGTCTGGCGGCCGACGAAGCCGCTGGCGCCGTACAGCACCACGTCGTATTTGATGGCCATGGTGTCTCAGCGCACCACGAGTCGCGGTGCACCGCTGGCCGCGGCCACCTGGCCGATGGCCGCAGCCGCCGCAAAGCCGTGGCGATGGAACACCGCCAGCACCTCGGCCACCGCTTCCGGCGCGCACGACACCAGCAGCCCGCCGCTGGTTTGCGGGTCGGTGAAGAGCGCTTTGTCTTCCGCCGCAAAGCCTTCGGGCAAGTGGATGTCCTTGCCGTAGCCGTCCCAGTTGCGGCTCGACGCGCCGGTGACAAAGCCTTGCGCCGCCATGGCTCTAACATTCGACAGGAGCGGCACCTTGGCCCAGTCGATCTGCACCTCGCAGCCCGCACCCTTGGCCAGCTCCAGGCCATGGCCGGCGAGGCCGAAGCCGGTGACGTCGGTCAGCGCGTGCACGCCGCTCAGCGCCGCCAGCTCGGGCCCGGGCGTGTTGAGCTTGGTGG
>JANMMH010000192.1:0-1657 GCA_031373055.1 Rubrivivax sp.
CTCACGGTGGCCATCGGCTGCACCGGCGGCCAGCACCGCTCGGTGTATATCGCCGAGATGCTGTCGCGGCGCTTCGAAGGGCGCCAGACCACGCTGCTGCGACACCGCGAGCTCGATTCGCGGAGTTGACGCGAGCTGACACGTCGGCAGACCTTGGCGTGATGGCGCGCATCGTGCGCTGAGCAAGGTCTTTGGCTTAGCCGTTTTCGATGAGCTTGCGGATGGGGGCGGCCAGGGCCAGGCGCAGGGCTTCGTCGCGATGGACCCAGCGGCCTGCCGCGCCTTGGGCGGCGAGTGCGGCCTCCACCGTGGCGAGCCTCGCTGCGCCCAAGCGCGAGGGCAGGGCCCAGCGACAGGGTGCCAGCGCCCAGTCGACATGCGTCAGCGTGTGCTCGAAGGGTGCTAGCCACTTGGCGCGGCCGGGCCAACTGGCGCAGGCCGTCTCAAGCGCGTGGTTGGAGGCGAATTCCGGGAAGCTCCACAAACCCGCCCAGACGCCGCTGGCCGGGCGCTGCGTCAGCCACAGCGTGGCGCCGCGCTGAAGCCATAACAAACTATGCGAGCGGCGGCTGCGTTTGACGCGCCGGGTCTTGAGCGGGTAGTCGGCTTGCCGCTCTTGGTGCTGGGCCACGCAAAGGCTCTTCACGGGGCAGTCAGTACAGCGCGGCTCGCGCGCGCTGCACAGGCTTGCACCCAGGTCCATCAAACCCTGCGTGTAGACGGCCACACCGCGCGGCGGCAGCAAAGCTTCGGCCAGGCTCCACAGGCGCTTTTCGTGGCCAGTCTCGGCCAGGTCGTCGGCAAATCCCAGCACGCGCGTGAGCACGCGCTTGACGTTGCCATCCAAGATGGCCGCGCGCTCATCGAAGCAAAACGCGGCGATGGCCGCAGCGGTGGAGCGGCCGATGCCAGGAAGCGTCATCAAGGCAGCGCTGCTGCGCGGGAATTGGCCGCCATGCAGAGCCACCACCGCCTGCGCGCATTGGTGCAGATGGCGCGCGCGGCGGTAGTAGCCCAGGCCACTCCATAGCGCGAGCACGTCGTCCAGCGGTGCGGCCGCAAGGCTTTGCACGTCGGAAAAGCGCTCTAGAAATCGCAGGTAGTAGGCCCGCACAGTGGCCACCTGCGTCTGCTGAAGCATGACTTCGGACAAGCACACGCGGTAGGGGTCCCGCGTGTCTTGCCAGGGCAGGTCATGCCGGCCATGTCGGCGCTGCCAGGCCATGAGCTTGGCTGCAAACCCCGCCGGCAGGGCGGGGTTTGCCTGCGGGCCTTGCCGCATCAGGCCGCGTCCCGCTGCGGCTCGGTCGATGCTGATTCGGGCAGCACGTCGGAGGCGCGCGCGACATCCAGCGTGTCGGCGACCAAGGCCTCGACATGCTGCCATTGCGCCACGAATCGCTGCTCGCCCGTCTCGACCTCGGTGATGCGGCTTTCGAGCTCGTCCGACGCGCCTTCAACACGCTCAAGCGCCTCACGTCTGCGCTGAAACGCCAGGCGGCGTTCACGCAGCTGCTGGTCCATCGGCCCAAGCACTGACTTGCTCCACAGCTCGATGTCAGCGGCGGCGTTCTCGAAGATGACACGCAGCTTGGATAAGAGCAGGCGGCGGAATTGTTCGCGAAAGGTGGGTGCCGACAAACGCCAGGCCTGCGTG
>JANMMH010000208.1:0-6626 GCA_031373055.1 Rubrivivax sp.
ATGCCGGCCAGGCCGCGCATGTCCAGCGGCAAGCCTGTGGCGGGCTGGCCATAGAAGGCCTTGGTGCCACCACCGCAGATGTTCAGCGGCGTCTTGTCGCGGCGCGCGGCTTGCACCTGCTCGATGATGTCTTGCAGCGGCGGGTCGGCGGCAGGCAGCATGCTCAAAACCGCTCCAGCTCGGGGAAGGGCAAGAGGCCCTTCTTGACATGCATGCGGCCATATTCGGCGCAGCGTTGCAGCGTGGGAATCACCTTGCCCGGGATCAAGGTTCCGTTCGAGTCAAAGGCGTGCTTCACGGCCATCATCTGCGTGCGCTCTTCGGCGCTGAACTGCACGCACATGGAGCTGAGTTTTTCCACGCCCACGCCGTGTTCGCCCGTCACCGTGCCGCCCATGGCCACGCTGGTTTCCAGGATGTCGGCGCCAAAGAGTTCGCAGCGGTGCAGCTGGTCGGCGTCGTTGGCGTCGAAGAGGATCAGCGGGTGCAAGTTGCCGTCACCCGCATGGAAGACGTTGCAGCACTTCAGGCCGTACTTGATTTCCATGGCCTGGATGGCGAGCAGGATGTCGGCCAGTCTCTTGCGTGGAATGGTCGAGTCCATGCACATGTAGTCGGGGCTGATGCGGCCACTCGCAGGGAAGGCGTTTTTGCGCCCGCTCCAGAACTTCAGCCGCTGCGCTTCGTCTTTGCTGACCTCCACGCGTGAGGCGCCGGCACCCGTGAGCACGCCCAGCATGCGGTCGATCTCTTCGGCCACCTCTTCGGGCGTGCCGTCGCTTTCGCACAGCAGGATGGCCGCCGCGTTGAGGTCGTAGCCGGCATGCACGAAGTCTTCCACCGCTGCCGTCATGGGCTTGTCCATCATCTCCAGCCCGGCCGGGATGATGCCGGCGGCAATGATCGCGGCCACCGCGTCGCCCGCTTGGCGGATGTCATCAAAGCTGGCCATGATGCAGCGCGCGAGCTTCGGTCTGGGCACGAGCTTGACGGTGGCTTCGATCGTCACGGCAAGCATGCCTTCACTGCCGACCACCACCGACATCAGGTCCAGCCCCGGTGCGTCAAGCGCTTCGCTGCCGAAGGTGACGGGCTCGCCTTCGACCGTGAAACCCCGCACCTGTAAAACGTTATGCAGCGTCAGGCCGTACTTCAGGCAATGCACGCCGCCGGAGTTTTCAGCGATGTTGCCGCCGATGCTGCAAGCGATCTGGCTCGACGGGTCGGGCGCGTAGTACAGGCCCAGCGGCGCCGCCGCTTCACTGATGGCCAGGTTGCGCACGCCGCATTGCACCGTGGCCGTGCGCGCGGCAGCGTCGATCTTGACGATGCGGTTGAACTTGGCCAGCGAGAGCGTCACGCCCAGCGCGTGCGGCAAGGCGCCACCCGAGAGCCCCGTGCCGGCACCACGTGCCACCACCGGCACCGCCAGTTGATGGCAGGCGCGCAGCACGGCAGCGACCTGCGCCTCGGTCTCGGGCAGCGCCACCACCAGCGGGCGCTGGCGGTAGGCGGTGAGGCCGTCGCATTCGTACGGCACGGTGTCTTCGCTGTGCCACAAGAGTGCGTGTGCGGGCAGCAAGGCGGCCAGCGCGGCCACCACTTCGTGCTGGCGCGTGGCGCGGGCTTGGGCGTCAGCCGCGGTGGTGTCGGCCACGCCGCTGGGCAAGGGTGCATTCATGGCGACAACTGTATCGCCCGCAGGCCGGCACTCGGGCAAAGGCGTACGGGCTGCGGCGTCATCACGGCTGTGACTGCGGCGCAGGCAATGCCGCCATGTTCACTCCGGCATCACCGCCGTCACGCGTCGCGGGTTGATGCCGAGTTTGGGGAAGTCCATCAGCGCGGCTTGGAACATCGCGCTGGCGAGTTGTGCGTCGCCATGCGAGCCGCCTTCACTGGCCGCGCGGGCTTCGAAGAGCGGCTTGCCGCTGGCGCGGTCGCGGATGAGGATGGCCACTTCGCGCTCAAAACGCGGCGCGGGTGGGTGCCAGGCCCAGGGGCTGTTGATGGGGTGCACCCAAGGCGATGGCCGCCAATACCCAAAGCCGCCACGCAACCACAGCGGGTCGGCCCACAGGCCCAGCGAGGTGCGGCTGCTGCGCTGGCCCACTTGCACCAGCACGTCGGGCTGCTGGCCGGGCGCCACCGGTGTGAAGCCGGCCTTGGCCAGCGCGGGCGCGGCGCTGGCTTCCACCGCGTCACTGGCCTGCGGCTGCGCGGCTTGTGAGGGCAGGCGGTCGAAGGCGTAGGTGGCGGGCTTGCGGCCTGCGGGCCATTCGCCGAAGCTGGAGACGTCGCTGGTGATGCTGCGCATGGCGGCGCAACCGGCGAGGGTGAGTGTGGCCGTGAGCGCCAGCACGGCACAGGCGCCGCGGCGCTTGAAGGGCGTCTTCATGGTCAGCTCTCCTTGACAGTTAGCGCGTCAAATCGTATGCCCGTCGTGCCCGCGGGGCTTGCGGGCGCGCAAGTCTCGTCGTCGTCAAACGCCTTGTCGCCCGCAGCATCTTCCACGCCGGTGGCCTGGATCGTGGTGAAGGGGAACAACTTCCTGTCCATCATGTGCGAAGGCACGATGTTGCCCATGGCCGTGAGCATGTTCTCGATGCGCCCCGGGTATTGGCGTTCCCACGTGTGGATCATCTTTTTCACCTGCACGCGCTGCAAGTTGTCCTGGCTGCCGCACAGCGTGCACGGAATGATGGGGAACTGGCGGTGCTCGGCCCAGCGTTGCAAGTCGCTTTCGGCCACGTAGGCCAGCGGGCGGATGACGACGTGTTTGCCGTCGTCACTCACCAGCTTGGGCGGCATGCCCTTCATGCGGCTGCCGAAGAACATGTTCATCAAGAGGGTCACGACCATGTCGTCGCGGTGGTGGCCAAGCGCGATCTTCGTGGCGCCTAGCTCACTGGCCACGCGGTACAGAATGCCGCGGCGCAGGCGCGAGCACAGGCTGCACATCGTTTTGCCCTCGGGGATGAGGCGCTTGACGATGGAATACGTGTCCTGGTCTTCGATGTGAAACGGCACGCCCAGCGCGCGCAAGTACTCGGGCAGCACATGGGCGGGGAAACCGGGCTGCTTTTGGTCGAGGTTGACGGCCACGATCTCGAAGTCAATCGGCGCGCGCTGGCGCATCGACATTAGCATGTCGAGCATGGCGTAGCTGTCCTTGCCGCCTGACAGGCAGACCATGATCTTGTCGCCGGCCTCGATCATGTTGAAGTCGCCAATGGCCTGGCCGACCTGGCGGTGCAGGCGCTTGCTGAGCTTGTTGGCTTCGAAGGCGGCCTTCTTCGCTGCGGCTTGGTCGCTCATGTCGTTCATGGCGGGGGCTCTTTCATGCCGAAGACTTCCACGCCCACGGCTTCGCAATCGGGGTAGACGTCGGGCTTTTCGGTGGAGATGCGCGCGGCGCGCACTTGCGGGTGCGCCAGCATCATCGCCAGCACATCGTCGGCCAGGGTTTCTTGCAGCCCGATGGGGCCTTGCGCGATGCGCCGGGCGATGCTTTCGCGGATGAAGTCGTAGTCCACCACCTCGGCTAAGGTGTCAGCGCTGGGGGTTGACGTGGCCAGCGCCACATAGAGGTCGACGTTGATGAGCACACGCTGGGTGCCGTGCTTTTCAAAGTCGTGCACGCCGATGCGCAGGTGGACTTCATGCTTGCGCAGGAAGAGGCGGCGGTGCTTTTCGAGTAGGGTCAGGTCTTGCATCGTGCGTCTCGTTTACCTGGTTAAGCCTTGGCCTCGCGCGCAAGAAACATCACGTCGCGCGACTGCGATTGCAGGTGCTGCCCACCGTCCACCAGCAGCGTGGTGCCGGTGATGGCCGGCGACTCGATGAGAAAGCGCACGGCGCGCGCCACGTCGTCGGGCGTGCTTGATCGTTGCAGCGGCGTCATGCGGTGCGCGGCCGCGAATTCATCGTCGGCCATCGGCCCCGACAACAGCGTCACACCTGGCGCCACGGCGCAGACACGCAGGCGCGGCGCCAGCGCCATCGCCAGCATGGTGGTGGCGGCCTGCAGCGCGGCTTTGGACAAGGTGTACGACAGGTGGTCGGGGTTGGGGTTCCACAGCTTCTGGTCGAGCAGATTGACCACGACCCCTGGATCTTCCGAACGAGCGCCTAACGCGTGAAGTGAGCGGGACAACACAATTGCCGGTGCCGTGTTGGCCTGCCAGTGGCGCGCCATCGCGTCGAAGCTGAAGCTGGCGACATCGTCGTGCTCGAAGAGCGAGGCGTTGTTGACGACGGCGTCGACCCGGCCGAAGTGCGCCGCCACGCGGGGCACCAGCGCATTGCACGCGGCTTCATCGGCCAAGTCAGCGACAAAGACTTCGGCACGCGCGCCGAGCTCGCGCAGCATTGCCGCAGTCGCCTGTGCCTCAGTCACCGAGGCATGGCAATGCACGGCGACGTCATAGCCATGCGCGGCCAAGTCAAGTGCAATGCTGCGGCCGATGCGCCGCGCCGCGCCAGTGACCAAGACAACAGATCGTGAACTCATGCTTCCTACAATGCGGGCGTGCCCCCAAACGAACTGGCCAGTGTATCGACGCCCTTGCGCCACCGTGTGCAAGAGGCCATTGCCGAGCACGGCGGCTGGCTGCCTTTTGACGCCTTCATGGCGCTGGCGCTGTACGCGCCGGGCCTGGGCTATTACGCGCGCAGCAGCCGCCAGTTTGGCGCCATGCCAGCTACGGGCAGCGACTTCGTCACCGCGCCCGAGCTCTCGCCGCTGTTCGCCAGAGCCTTGGCGGTGCAGGTGCGCCAAGCGTTAGAGATCAGCGAATCCAGTGACGTGATCGAGTTCGGCGCGGGCTCCGGCGCCTTAGCCGAAGGCTTGCTCAACGCGCTGGGCACGAGTTGCCAGCGCTACGCCATCGTCGAGCTCTCCGCCGCGCTGCGCGAGCGCCAAGCAAAGCAGCTGGCGCGCTTTGCACGCAAGGTCGTGTGGCTGGATCGCCTGCCCGAGAAGATCCACGGCGTGGTGCTCGGCAACGAAGTGCTTGACGCCATGCCGGTGCAGCTGCTGCACTTTGACGGCGACACCTGGCACGAGCGCGGCGTGGCTTTGTGCGGCGACGATTTCGCCTGGGCCGACCGCGCCACCCACTTGCGCCCGCCGCTGGTCGATGCTGCCTTCGTTCCCGGCACAACGACGGAGATCCACCCACAGGCCGAAGCCTTCGTCCACACGCTGGCAGAACGATTGACGCGCGGCGCCGCCTTCTTCATCGACTACGGTTTCCCCGAGGCCGAGTACTACCACCCGCAGCGCACCGGCGGCACCTTGATGTGCCACCGTGCACACCAGATGGACGCGAACCCACTCGAAGACGTGGGCAAAAAAGACATCACCGCGCATGTCAATTTCAGCGCCATCGCCCTGGCCGCGCAAGACGCGGGTTTGCGGGTCGACGGCTACACCACGCAAGCGCATTTCCTCTTCAACTGCGGCCTCGCCCCCATGCTGGAAGCGGCCGACCTGCGCCAGCGCGCCAGCGCACACAAGCTGGTGGCCGAACACGAGATGGGTGAACTCTTCAAGGTCATCGCCGTTTCGCGCGGCCTCAGCTGGCAGCCGCTCGGGTTTGCGCAGGGTGACCGCAGTCACCGCCTCTAACCCGTTAGCTACGCATGCGCTGGCTCATCGTCTTCCTGCTCGCCTTTCTAATCTTCAACGGCCTGCAAGGCTGGCTGCGCCGCGTGGGCCTGGGCAAGCTGCCGGGCGATTTCAGCTTCAAGCTGCGGGGGCGCGAGTGGTACTTTCCGGTCACCAGCAGCTTGGTGCTGATGGTCTTGGTGAGCTTGGTCGGCTGGATGTTCTAGTGTGGTGCGCTCGAAGTCCATGAACCTATCGACGCCGGGCAGTGTCGGCTTGACTACGGGCCGGTCTCACGCTGCCGGCCATAACCGGCGCCTGGTGAACCGCTCAGAATTTCCCGAGCAGGCGCGCCTTCGATGACTGGTTTACGGCGGGAAACTTGAACCCCGCTTTGACTCGTCCCGGCCACAAGCGGTCGCCCAGGCATCACAAAAATCTCTGGGCCAGTGACCGGTCTCGAAGTACAGCCGACATAGCCCACGACCCGTCCGCGGCGATGAAATCTCCATTGCGGTCATTCAGCCTGGTGGGCGGCCCGGCAAGCCGTTGACCTTGGTCGAGCGTCTGCAGCCGCCGGGTCCATGCTGGCGCTCCCGACCCACTGCAGCCATTCACCCCGCCGCCCGGAAACTGCCGATCGCGCGAGCACCTGAAGCGCCACCGCGAGTGCTGCCCGATCTGGAACTAGGGTAAGTGCGTAGCGAATGGGAGTCAGTTTTCTTTACACACCGGCCCCAGGCAAAACGCTGAGCTGTGCCAATTCCTTGTTTTGATTGAAGATTTCACATCGGCGCGGGGGAGGCACACATCTTGCGGCACGCCGTGTCGGAACCCTCTTCAATCGAAGGAGCACAGGTATGAGGAATTTGAGAGGCGCTGTTCGCATTGAGTAGTGACAGGCTCACTCTGTGAGCTACCTCGGGTTCAAACTTCTCGCGCGGCCTGGGTTGTCTGGGCCGAAGGGGAAATGCATGCGAGCCCGAGAGATGAAGCTTCTGCTGGCAACGCTTGG
>JANMMH010000217.1:0-1837 GCA_031373055.1 Rubrivivax sp.
GAAGCTGCCGGGCTCGATGTCGTAGGCGTTGAGCAGGAACACAAAGTCGCGGTCCACCTCGTCGATCAGCGGGTGCTTTGCCTTCGGATGGGTGATCCAGAAGCCCATCATCCCCATCGCCATCTGCACCATCTCGTCGGCGTGCGGGTGGTACATGAAGGTGCCGGGCCGGCGCGCGACGAACTCGTAGACGTAGGTCTTGCCCGGCGGGATGCCGGGCTGGTTCAGGCCCGTGACGCCGTCCATGCCGTTGGGCAGGCGCTGGCCGTGCCAGTGAATGCTGGTCAGCTCACCGAGCTTGTTGGTGACGAAGATGCGCACCCGGTCGCCTTCCACCACCTCGATCGTCGGGCCCGGGCTCTGGCCGTTGTAGCCCCACAGGTGCGCTTTGAAGCCTTCGGTCATCTCGCGCACCACGGGCTCGGCCACCAGGTGGAATTCCTTGACGCCATTGTTCATGCGCCAGGGCAGCGTCCAGCCATTCAGCGTGACCACCGGGTTGTAGGGCCGGCCGGTGTTGGGCACCAGTGGCGGCATGGTGTCGGGCTTGGTCTGTATGACCGGTTCGGGCAGGGCGGCCATGGCCACCTTGCTGACGCTGGCCGCCGCCGCGGCGGCGGTGATGGCGCCAGCGCCGCCCAGGAGATGTCGTCGGGAAAGCATGGGGGTGTCCTTCATGGTCAATGGCCCGCGCCCGCAGCGTCGGTGGTTGGGCCGGGGTTGGCTGCACCCATGGCCGCACCCATGGCCGCGGCCAGGCTGGGCTTGCCGATCAGCGCCATGTCGAGATCGGCCTGCGCGAGCCAGTAGTCGCGCTTGGCGTCGATGGCGGCGTTGACGCTGGCGATCTGCGCACGCGCATCGGCCAGCAGCTCGAACACGCCGATCAGCATGCCGTTGTAGCGCAGCACGTTCTCGTCGGCGATTTGTCTGCGCAGCGGCACGACTTCTTCGAGGTGATAAAGCGCGATGTCATGCGCCGAGCGGTAAGCGGTGTAGGCCTCGCGCACTTCAGAGCGCGCGTTGATGGCCGTCTCAGCCGCGCGGTGCAGGGCCTGCATGTACACCGCTTCGGCCCTGGCCACGCGGGCATCGCCCCAGTCGAACAGGGGCAACTCGAAGCCGATTTCCCAGCCGCGCTGGGTGGGCGCTTCATTCGAGCTGTTGCGCACGAGACCCAGTTCCAGCACGTTGATGAAGCGCGTGGTGCGTGTCAGGCCAAGGTTGCGGGCGGTTTGCTCGGTGGCCAGCCGGGCGCCTTGCACATCGAGCCGCTGGGCCAGGGCGGTGCGCTCCACGTCGGGCAGGTCGAGCGCTTGCTGTGGCAGGTCGGGTAGCCGCTCGGGCAGCGCAAACCGGGTTTGTTCACCCCACAGGCCCAAAAGTCGGGTCAAACGTTCGCGCGTGGCGCGCTGCGCTTGCTCGGCCCGTGCCAGGTTGAGCGCCGCATCGGCGGCAAAGCCCTGCTCGCGTGCGCGCTGCAGCTTGTTGAAATTGCCCACCTGTTCCATGCGCCGCGCCAGCTCAGCGCCGGCCAGCGCGGCTTGCCGCACTTGCTGCATGTAGCGCACGCTCTCTTGCGCGGCCAGGGCCAGCACATAGGCCTTGCGCGTGTCAGCGGCCAGGCTGAGCATGCTCATGGCCACCATGCCCTGGGTATGCTGGAAGCGGCGCGCTTCCATCGGCCCGACCAGCGGCAGCGCCAGCAGCCGGGCGAGGTTGAAATGCAGGCCGCCCTCGACTTCGACTTCGCTGCCCCGGGTCAAGCGGCCAACACTGAACCCGGGATTGGGCAAGCGGCCGGCCTGCACGACTTCGGCCTCGGTGATGCCGAGGT
>JANMMH010000131.1:0-2657 GCA_031373055.1 Rubrivivax sp.
GTTCGGGTTGAGCGTTAGGAAACTGCTGTCCTGCGTAGCGCGCACGCCCGCGCCCCAGGGCTCTAAAGTGAAGGGCAGGCCGATCTCGGCGCAGGTCCAAAGCACCTTGCGCACGTTGATCGAGTTGTCGCGGCCGAGGATGGTCAGCATCTCAGGCGACCATGGAACGTGCACGCATGTCTTCGGTCGTCTGGCTGCGCTCATCAGGCCGCCAACCCGGTGGCCGCCACAGGTAGCTGATGGCTTCGCCCACGCTGCGCGCGCCAGCGATGTCCTTGAAGAGCGCGGCCCAGGGCCCGAACTCCACGACCAACGGGTTGTAGCTCGTCACCGGCTTGACCAGGCCGTAGACACAAGGCAAGTCGTCGCGCTCGGCGCGGTAGGTGCCAAAGAGGCGGTCAAACACAATCAGCACACCTCCGTAGTTAGCATCCAGATAGTCGAGGTTGGAAGCGTGGTGCACGCGGTGGGCGGAAGGCGTATTGAGCACGTATTCGAGCACGCCCAGTTTGGGGATCCACGTCGCGTGAATCCAGAACTGGTAGAGCAGGTTGATGGCCAGCGTGGCCAGCACTACGCCCGGCGGAAAGCCCAGCCAAACCAGCGGTGTGAAGAACACGGTGGTGCCCGTCAAGCGCCCTGTAAGCCCCAGCCGATACGCAGCTGAAAGGTTCAACTGGTTGGGCGAGTGGTGCACGTGGTGCGTGGCCCAGAACCAGCGCACGCGGTGGGCCGAGCGGTGGTACCAGTAATAGCAAAACTCCTGGCCGACGAAGAGCAGGGCCACCATCAACGGGCTCGAAAGCGTCAACTCGAACAGCCGGTGCTCGAAAGCCCAAGCGAAGACGGGTGCCGCGATCGACAGTGGCAAGAGCGCCATCACACGGCGCAACGCCTGGTCAGTGAGCGACACCGCAGCAGCCTTCCAGTCGTAGCTGCCGGGCTTCAGCCACGACAGCACCAGCGCTTCGATCAGCGAGGCCAGCAGCACGATGGGCAGGGCCCAGATGAGGATGGTGGCGGGGTTCGCGAGGTTCATATGACAACCAGCCCAGGGTTTAGGCCAAAGGTTCGAGCGACGCTGGCGCCCACGGCAGCACGCCCGGGCAGGGCAGGTGCGAGTGCTTGGGTGTCACGAGGCCGCTAGACACTTGAACACAACGTCAAAGCGTTCGCAGACGACCGGCATGGCCGGTTCTGGCCTCCTTCCGATGCGTTGGCACTCACGCCCGAAGAAAGCCTCGTGTGCTCGGCGCCAATACGCCAACGAGCCGTCTCCCTCGCCTTCGATCGCCGCAAATTCGGCGCTGACTTCTGCGAATGGAACGATGTCCACACGCGTGGTTTCGATGACGCACAACTCGGCGCCACTGAAGTCGGTGACGATGCTCAGATCCCCAGGCTGCGGGACACGCTTGTGCTCTGCGTCGTGGACCCAAAGCAGCGCGGCTGTGGCTCGCTTGCGGCCGGCGATCACCAAGCGCGCGAGTTCGTTCGCGCTGGGCTCGTTGTCGTCGAAGTAGAAAGCCTCAAGAAAGCGTGGCGTGGGATCGACCGATCGCGTCGCAGCGAAGGCTTCCCAGAATTCACAGTAGCGGGGCGGAACAGTCATGGCGTGAAGCCCTAGGTTTGAGATGAGCTGGCGACGATGGGATGACTCCGGGCCCGCGCTACAGCCCATGCAGCGGGCTAGGCGCCAGCTTGACTTGCTGCCCCAAGAAGTTGACGCAGCGCCTTGTTGAACGCTAGCGCATTCTGCAGCGGTGCAGCGTGATAGCAGCCTGGAATCTCGACAAGGCGGCCATCCGTAGGCCCCGTCCAAGACGAACCGCAGCAGCGCTGATCAAGCGCCAGACTGCGGTGATCCCTTGCCAGGTCAGCGATCTGCAGGGCCCAAAAACGGTGGTCCGAGAACGGGCCGTGAACGAAGACACGGGGCTCGCCAATGCCTGTCTCGATGCGTCGCGGTGGTGCCTGATCTGCGCTCAGTCTAGGGAACTGGTTTGTGTCACCGCCCGACCATCGCAGCGACCATCTCGCCAATCGCCATCCCCGCCGTGAGGCCAGGCGATTCGATGCCGAAGAGCTGCACGGTGCCAGGGCAGCCATGCTGCTGCGGGCCGGCGATATGGAAGTCGGCGGCTGGCTCGCCGGGACCGCTGATCTTGGGACGGATGCCGCTGTACGCGGGTGTTAGCACGTCGTCGGGCAAGCTCGGCCAGTAGCGGCGGATGTCGGCTTCGAAGCCTTCGCTGCGTGCAGGCGGCACGGCGTAGTCCAGCGGTGTGTCAAGCGCGATGTCGGGCAACCATTGCACATCGGGCCCAAAGCGCGCTTGGCCGCCGAGGTCGAGCGTGAGGTGCACGCCAAGGCCGCCGTCCACCGGTGTGGGGTAGATCAGGTGCTGGAAAGGCGCACGGACACTGAGCGCAAAGTAGTGGCCTTTGGCGAGATGGCGCTGCGGGATGGCTGCGGCCGGGAAGCCTTGCATGCGCGTGGCCACGGCATGGGCATCGAGCCCGGCGCAGTTGATGAGCCAGTTCGCGCGCATCTCGAAGGCTTCATCGCCGCCGGTGCGCAGCACCCAGCCGCCTTTGTCGCCATCACCATCACGCTGTGCGCTCGTGAATGGGCTTTGCAGCGCCAGCATCGCACCG
>JANMMH010000238.1:0-3700 GCA_031373055.1 Rubrivivax sp.
GGCCGGGGACATCGCCACCGAGAACGGCTTTGCCGATGGCTTCCCGCTGCTCATTGCGTCACGCGCGTCGCTGGCCGACTTGAATGCGCGATTGGCCGCGCGTGGCCAGGCCAGCGTGGACATGCGCCGCTTTCGGCCCAACCTCGTGCTCGACGGCATGGCGGCCTTCGACGAAGACCACCTCGACATCTTGACGGTGGCCACCGACAGCGCGCCGGTGGTGCTCAAGCTCGTCAAGCCCTGCACCCGCTGCACCATCCCCAACGTCAACCCCGACAGCGCCGCCGCCGTGCACGAGCCGGGCGACACGCTGGCGGGTTTTCGCGCCGACCCACGCATGGGCGGCGCCGTCACCTTCGGCATGAACGCCGTCATCGTCAGCGGCTTTGTCAGCACGCTGCGGGTAGGCCAGCGCGTCAGCGCAAACCTGAAGATTTGAGAGGCCGCCTGAGTCCAGAGATCGTACCAAGCGGCCGCCGCGGATCCGGCTTCGCCGGGCCGCCAGCGGCGCCCCCTCGGGGGGAGGTGACCGCAGGTCGCTCCGGGGGGGTCGTCATCACGCCAAAAAGTCTTTCTTGCCGATGTCCACACCCGCCTGGCGCAGCAGGTTGTAGGCCGTGGTGGCGTGGAAGAAGAAGTTGGCCATGGCGAAGTGGCGCAGGTAGTCCTCGCCCTTCATGGTCATGTCACCCGCGCGCATCTTGATGACGATGTCTTTCTGCTCAGTGCCGTCAACCTGCGCCGCGCTCACCGTCTGCACGAAGTCGATCGTCTTGCGGATGCGTGCGCGGATGTCATCGAAGCTGGCTTCGTTGTCTTCCCACTTCGGCAGCTCGATGCCGGCCAGGCGGCCCATGCAGCCCTTGGCCGCGTCGCTGCAAATCTGGATCTGCCGGGTGAAAGGCAGCATGTCGGGCGCCAGGCGCAGGCCCAGGTAGTTGGTGGTCTCGAACTTGCGCGCTTCGGCGTGGACCTGCGCTTTGTCGAGCCAGCCCAGCATGGCCGTGAGCGTGCGAACAAACACCGGCGCGCTGGCCGAATGCATGGAAATGGTCATAGGTAACTCCTTGGTAAGAAGAAGCGCCGCAAGGTAGCAGCGCGCCTGTTCGAGCACGGGGCAAGGGCAAAATGCCCGCACCCCTATGAACATCATCATTCTCGACGACTACCAAGATGCCGTGCGCAAGCTCAAGTGCGCCGCGCTGCTTGAACCCTTCAGCGCCAAGGTCTTCACCAACACCGTGAAGGGCATTGGCCAGCTCTCGGTGCGGCTGCGCGACGCCGACGTGCTGGTGCTCATCCGCGAGCGCACGCAGTTCCCGCGCGCGCTCTTGGAAAAGCTGCCGCGCCTGAAGCTCATCGCCCAGACCGGGCGCGTGGGCACGCATGTCGACGTCGACACCTGCACGCGGCTGGGCATCTGCGTGGCCGAAGGCGTGGGCTCGCCGGTGGCGCCGGCCGAGCTGACCTGGGCGCTGATCATGGCGGCGATGCGCCGGCTGCCGCAGTACATCGGCAACCTCAAACACGGCGCCTGGCAACAAGCCGGATTGAAGTCGGCGTCGATGCCGCCCAACTTCAACGTCGGCATGGTGCTTGCCGGCAAGACGCTGGGTATCTGGGGCTACGGCAAGATCGGCCAGATCATCGCGGGCTACGGCCACGCCTTTGGAATGAAGGCGGTGGTCTGGGGCAGCGAGGCCAGTCGCCAGCGCGCGCTGGCCGACGGCCACATGCCCGCACCGTCGCGCGAGAGTTTTTTCGAGGCCTGCGATGTGCTGTCCATCCACCTGCGCTTAACCGACGCCACGCGCGGCACGGTCACGCTGGAAGACCTGTCGCGCATGAAGCCAACCGCCCTCTTCGTCAACACCTCGCGCGCCGAGCTGCTGCAAGACGGCGCCCTGGTCTCGGCGCTGAACCGCGGCCGCCCCGGCATGGCGGCGGTGGACGTCTTCGAGCACGAGCCCATCTTGCAAGGTCACCCGCTCTTGCGACTGGAAAACGCTGTCTGCACGCCGCACATCGGTTATGTCGAGCAAGACAGCTACGAGATGTACTTCCGCGCGGCGTTTGAAAACGTCGTCAACTTCATCAACAAGACGCCGACGAACCTCATCAACCCGGATGCTTTGAAGGTGCTGCGCGGATGAGCGTTGATGAGGCGCTGCTGCGGCCCGCCTCGCCCGCGCGCATGTTCGTCGTCTTCACACGGCTGGCGCTGCAAGGTTTTGGCGGCGTGCTTTCGGTGGCGCAACGCGAACTCGTGGAGCGCGAGCGCTGGCTGAGCAAGGATGACTTCCTGGCCCTGCTCTCACTGGGCCAGGTGCTGCCCGGGCCCAACATCATCAACATGGGTCTCATCATCGGCCAGCGCTTCTTTGGCTGGCGCGGTGCCGTGGCCTCGGTCGCTGGCCTGATGCTTCTGCCTTTGCTGCTGGTGTTGGCGCTGGCCGCCGGCTTTGCGCAGGTCTCGCACATACCGGCCGTGGCCGGCGCCATGCGCGGCATGGGCGTGGCCGCGGCCGGGCTCGTCATCGCCACCGCGCTGCGCCTGGGCTCGTCGCTAACACGCAACCCGATGGGGCTGGGCGTGTGCCTGATGTTTGGTGCGCTGACCTTCATGGCCGTGGGCGTATGGCGCTGGGCGCTGGTGTGGGTGGTACTGGGCATCGGCACGCTGGCCATGGTCACGGCTGCCTGGAAGCTCAGGCGATGACGGTTAGGCGCTGCGCTGGATGCGGCGGCGCCATGCTCGCGTGGTCGTCGCAGCCGGGATGGGGGTGGCCGGCTCCGCTTAGGGAATGCTTATGCGCTACGCCGGCCACCCCCACCCCGGCACTGCGCGCGCCGCTTGGGCAGCACATCAACGGAGACCGTTCATGTTGACTGTTATTGAAGGCGGCTGCCTGTGCGGCAAGCTCAGGTTTGTGGCCCATCAAATGCCACTGCGCACGCTGGTGTGCCACTGCACGTTTTGCCAGCGCGTGACGGGGGCGTCGTCTTACGCTGAGTCTTTGTTCTCTATCGGCGCGGTGGAATTCAATGACGGCGAGGTGCGCACCTACGAGCACATGTCGGACACCAGTGGCAAGAAGGTCACCGTCGAGTTTTGCCCCGCCTGCGGCACCACCATCGGGCTCACTTTCGAGCGCTGGCCCGACGTGCGCGCGTTGTCGCGCGGCTGCTTCGACAACCCCGATGCGGCCGAGGTGACGGCCAACATCTGGACCCGCTCGGCGCAAACAGGCATCGCCTTGCCTTCCGACATCGATTGCTTTTCGATGGCCCGGCTGGGCCCGGATGGGCAACCCGCCATGCCGGCGCGCCACCCGGCGCCGGTGATGGCACGCAGCGCCGGCGAAGCCGCAGCCAGCGGAGACCCGCCGTGACGAGCCCGTGGCACCCTTGGCTGTGGGGCAGCCTGGGCCTGACCGGCGCCGACCTGCTGGCGATGTTCCTGCACTTCACCATGCTGTCCTTGTTCGCCATTGGCGGCGCGCTCACCACCGCGCCCGACATGCAGCGATTTGTCGTCGGCGAGCGCGGCTGGCTCAGTGACGCCGAGTTCACCGGCTCGGTGGCACTGGCGCAAGCCGCGCCCGGGCCCAACGTGCTCTTTGTCGCCGTCATCGGCTGGAACGTCGCTGGCCTGGCCGGGCTGCTGGCCGCGACCATGGGCAGCCTGCTGCCATCAGCG
>JANMMH010000245.1:0-9740 GCA_031373055.1 Rubrivivax sp.
CACGCAGCGGGACTCGGGCAGCCATCAGCCTTTCGAGGTCCACGCCCGTCGCAACACCCATGGCTTCGAACATGAACACCAGGTCTTCGGTGACGACGTTGCCCGACGCACCTGGCGCATAAGGGCAACCACCCAGGCCGCCGAGCGACGCATCAAACGTGCGCACGCCGACATCAAACGCCGCCAAACAATTGGCCAGCCCCAAGCCGCGGGTGTTGTGCATGTGCGCGGCACCCGCCTTGCTGCCAATGGCCGCGTGCAGGCGCTTGAAGAGGCGGCGCACCTGCGCCGGGTTGGCCATGCCGGTGGTGTCGGACAGGCCCGACTCGTCCACGCCCGCCGCCACCACCTGTTCGGCCAGCCAGATGACATCGTCTTCGCGAACCGCGCCCTGGATCGTGCAGCCAAAGGCCGTGGCCATGCCGGCTTCGATCTTCACGCCGGGTGCGACCTCGTTGCGCAGTGCCACGATGTTGCGTACCTGCTCAATCATCTGCTCCCGCGTCATTCGAACGTTAGCCAGCGAGTGCGCAGCACTCGCCGAGACCGGCACCGAGATCTTGTGCACGCCCGCCGCAAACGCTGCTTGCGCGCCGCGCAAGTTGGGCACCAGCGCCATCACGGTGACGCCAGGGTGCGTGAGCGCGTGGCGCACGACTTCGGTGGCGTCGGCCATCTGCGGCAACAGCCGTGCGGGCACAAAAGACGCGACTTCGATCTCGCGGATGCCTGCGGCCACCAGGGCGTCGATCCAGGCGCACTTGGCGGCCGTCGGCATGGTGGCCTTGACGCTTTGCAAGCCGTCACGCGGGCCGACCTCGCTGATGAGGATGGTGGGGGCGGGGCTGAATTTCATGCGACAAGTATGCCGCGCCCCAGCCCGTGGTCATGGTGCGCCAGTGAGGTGGCCCTACCCCACACGACCTGCGTGTTTTCACTTTGCACATGCCGTGCAGGTGGCTTTAGCCTTGCGGCGTGCAAGCGTGCTTCCGTACGCTTCACGCAACGAACATCACATCAGGAGTCTGCCCATGAAACGTCTACTTTCCCTCGGCCTCGCCCTGCTGCTGGCCCTGACCCTGGCCGCCTGTGCCGGCATGTCCGGCGGCCCGGCTTGGGTCACCTTGCTCGACGGCGACAAAGGCTTGGCCAACTGGAACCAACTCGGCGACGCCAACTGGCGCGCTGAAGGCGGCAACATCGTCGCCGACAAAGGCAAGGGCGGCTTTCTCGTCTCGAAAGAGAGCTACCGCGACTTCATCATCAAGGCCGAGTTCTGGGCCGAGACCGACACCAACAGCGGCATCTTCATCCGCGCCTCCGACCGCGCCAGGGTGAGCGCCGACAACTCCTACGAAGTCAACATCTGGGACATCCGCCCGGACCCCAAATACGGCACCGGTGGCATCGTCGACTTTGCCGCCGTGCCCGTGCCGCCGATCTACAAAGCCGGTGGCAAATGGAACACCTTCGAGATTGAAGCCAAGGGCGAGCTGATCACCGTCAAGTTCAACGGCACCACCACGGTGAGCCTGCGCAACGGCAAGTTCTCAAGCGGGCCGTTTGCGCTGCAATACGGTGCTGGCGTACAGGGCGTGACGGGCGGCCCGATCAAGTGGCGCAAGGTGATGATCCTGCCGCTGTAGGCACCCGCGGTCGTTAGACCATGAACGACACTGACCCGCAAGAAACCCAAGAGTGGCTGGCCGCGCTGCACGCGGTGGTGGCGCAAGCCGGGCCGGCGCGCGGGCTCTTTCTCATCGAGCAGCTGGAAGCCGCGGCGCAAGAGCTCGGCGTCAACCCGCACATGCAGCCGTTTTCGGCCTACCGCAACACCATCGGTGTAGAGCGGCAAGGTGCCTACCCAGGCGACTTGCGCGTGGAAGAGCGGCTCACGGCCATCATGCGCTGGAACGCGCTGGTGATGGTGGTGCGCGCGAATGCTGCCTATGGCGAGCTCGGGGGCCACATCGCAAGTTACGCGTCGGCGGCCGAGATCTTCGAGGTCGGCTTCCACCACTTTTTTCGCGGCAGCGCCTCGGGTCAACAAAGTGACCTGGTGTTCTTCCAGCCGCACTCGGCCCCGGGCGTGTACGCCCGTGCTTTTCTCGAAGGGCGCTTGAGCGAAGCGCAGCTCGCGCATTACCGCCAGGAACTCGGTGGGCCCGGGCTGTGCTCGTACCCGCACCCGATGCTGATGCCCGAGTTCTGGCAGTTCCCCACCGGCTCGATGGGCCTGGGGCCGCTGAACGCCGTGTACCAGGCACGCTTCATGCGCTATGTCAGTGCACGTGGTTTGTTAGGTGTCGCCGTCGCCGGGCCGTCCCAAGACGGCGAGCCCCCTCGGGGAGCCGGCGCGCAGCGCCTTGGGGGCCAGGATGCGCGGCGCGTCTGGGGCGTGTTCGGTGACGGCGAGATGGACGAGCCCGAGTCCATTGCCGGCTTGACGCTGGCGGCGCGCGAAAAGCTCGACAACCTGACGTTCATCGTGAACTGCAACTTGCAGCGGCTTGACGGCCCGGTGCGTGGCAACGGGCAGATCATCCAGGAGCTGGAGTCGCTCTTCAACGGCGCGGGCTGGAACGTCATCAAGGTGCTGTGGGGCAGCGACTGGGACGCCCTCTTTGCGCGCGACACCCAGCATGTGCTCTTGCGCGCCCTGAGCCGCACGGTCGACGGCCAGTACCAGACGCTGGGCTCGCGCGACGGCGCCTACAACATCGAGCACTTCTTCCGCCAAGACCCCGAGGTGCAAAAGCTGGTGGCGCACATGAGCGAAGCCGAGATCGACGGCTTGAAGCGCGGCGGCCACGACCTGCGCAAGCTGCATGCCGCCTTTGCCGCAGCACTAGCGCACAAGGGCCAGCCCACGGTGATCCTGGCCAAGACGAAGAAGGGCTATGGCATGGGCGATGCGGGCGAGAGCCGCATGACATCGCACCAGGCGAAGAAGCTCGACACCGGCGTGCTGAAGACCTTCCGCGACCGTTTCGCGCTGCCGCTGAGTGACGACGATGTGGCGCAGCTGCGCTTTTACAAACCCGCTGACGACAGCGCCGAGATGCGCTACCTGCGCGAGCGCCGCGTCGCACTCGGCGGCGCGCTACCGCTGCGTAACGGTGTTAGCCCGCCTCTGCCCGTGCCGCCGCTGGCGGCTTGGGGCGACTTTGCGCTCAAGGCCGAGGGCCGCGAGATGAGCACGACCATGGCCGCCGTGCGCATGCTCGGGAACCTGCTGAAAGACCCGACATTGGGAGCGCGCATCGTGCCCATCGTGGCCGACGAAGCGCGCACCTTCGGCATGGCCAGCCTCTTCCGCCAGGTCGGCATCTACGCGCACGATGGCCAGCACTACGAGCCCGAAGACCGCGAGACGATTCTCTACTCCCGCGAAGCGCGCGACGGCCAGCTGCTCGAAGAAGGCATCAACGAAGCCGGTGCGCTGAGCAGCTGGATCGCCGCCGCCACCAGCTACAGCGTGCATGGCCTGCCCATGCTGCCGGTGTACATCTACTACTCGATGTTCGGCTTTCAGCGCGTGGGTGACCTCATCTGGGCCGCCGCCGACCAGCGCGCGCGCGGCTTCTTGTTTGGCGCCACCGCCGGCCGCACCACGCTGGGCGGTGAAGGCTTGCAGCACCAGGACGGCTCCAGCCTGGTGGTCGCCGCCACCGTGCCCAACTGCGTGGCCTGGGACCCGTGTTTCGCGGCCGAGCTGGCCGTCATCATGGAACACGCCATGCAGCGCATGCTGGTGCAGCAGGTGGACGAGTTCCACTACATCACGCTGATGAACGAGAACTACGCCATGCCCACGCTGACTGACGGCGTGCGTGGGGATTTGCTGGCCGGCATGTACCGCTTGCTAACGCTGGAAGCACGCGGCGTCTCGAACGCGCCGCGACTGCGCCTGCTGGGCTCGGGCGCCATCCTGCGTGAAGTCATCAAGGCGGCTGAAGGGCTGGCCGCAGATCACGGCGTGAGCTGCGACGTCTTCAGCGTCACCAGCTACAGCGAGCTCGCACGCGAGGCCATCGCGCTGCAGCGGCTTGACCGCATCGAGCCGCAAGAGTCGTCACGTCAAAGCCATGTGGCGCGGCTGCTTGCGGGCGGCACGCCCATCGTCGCCGCCAGCGACTATGTGCGCGCCTGGCCGCAGCTCATTGCCGAATACGTGCCGGCGCGTTTTGTCACGCTGGGCACCGACGGCTTTGGCCGCAGCGACACGCGCGAGCAGCTGCGCCGCTTCTTTGAGGTCGACGCCGCGAGCATCGTGCGCACGGCGCTGGAGGTGCTGCAGCGGCGGTGAACAATGCCCGGGCCCGCCCTACGACACTAACAACACCACCACAAGCAGCCTCGCCATGGCCGTTGAAAGTATCGGTCCCATTGATCAGTCACTGGGCCACATCGCCAGCTTCTTGATGGACTACCTGCTGGCCATCGTGGTGGTGGGCCTGCTCACCGTGGCGGTGGTCGAAGCCTGGAAGAAGCTGCGCCTGAGCCACGGCCGTTTTCACCGCGACAGCCTGCTTCGCTGGCTGCACAACGACGACAAGCTGAAGCACTGCAACCACTACCACGATGGTGTGGCCGCCGTCGCTAAACGCGAGTCGTCCATGCCTGCGTTCGATGCCGGCCGCGCGTTCGAGCAGCTGCTGCACCTGGGCACCGGCGTGGGCAGCGCCGACGCGGCATCCACCGCGCGCCATGACGCCAGCCTGGCGCATCAACACCACGGCCGCTACGAGCGTTCTCTTTCACTCGCACTTTTTGAGTTGCCGATCGAGCGGCTGATGGGGCAGATCCAGGACGCCGCCGACCAGGCGCTGCACAACCCGCGGCGCCACCCCGATCTTTTCGCCTTCCTCACGCGCAGCGCCAGCGCGGAGGACGTGACGATGTGGCTGCGCGACGTCGACCAGCTCGCCTCGCACAGCCAGGCCAGCGAGCAGCTGCGCAAAGACACCGCCGAGCGCTACACGCGACTCAAGCAGCAGGTGCGCCGCCATCTCGATAGCTTCCAGATCGTGACCACACTGCGTTGGCGCGAATGGAACCTGCGTGCCATGGCCGTGGTGGGCGCGGTGTTGATGCTGGGCATGCAGCTGCTGGCACTGGCGCATACGCCCGACGGCAGCTGGAAGCCGGTGGCCGACTTCATGGCGCAGTTCTCGCCAGTGGCCATCGCCAAGCTGCTGCTGATTGCCGCATTCGGCGGTGTGCTCGCACCGGTGGTGAAAGACCTCATCGACAGCCTGCGCAAAGGCCGCAGCGGTGTCTAGGTTCACCGGCCTGCCGGCCGACTACGCACCGGGCTATGTGCTCTCGGCGCGCACCGCACCCGAAGGCGGCGCGCTCGCCGCAGCGGTGGCCGCCGACCCCGCCGCACCGCTGAGCGCAGCGCGCGAACTGGTGGTGCTGGTGCACGGCTTCAACAATCACATGGGCGAAGGTGCCGGCGACTACCAGGCCTTTCGCGACCATCAGTACCCGCTGGCGGGCTGCACCGCGCCGGCACTGGAAGGCAGCCTGGCCGACTTCTTCTGGCCCGGCGACGCCGACATGGGCGCCTTCGACAAACTCGACTTCATGGCCTACCCGCAGGCCGTGCATGTCGCCCCCGCCGCCGGCCAGCGCCTGGCCGCCTTTCTGGCCACGCTGCCGAGCTTGTTGACGGTGGACTTTGTCGGCCACTCGCTGGGCTGCCGCGTCGTGCTCGAGTGCATCCAGCAGATGAGCTTGGGCGCGCACCCGCAAATCCGACAGGTCGTGCTGATGGCCGCGGCCGTGCCGGTGAGCATGGTCAGTGCAGGTGGCGCGTTAGCAAGCGCTTGCGCCGTGGCGCAATCGCTGCTGGTGCTGCACTCCAGCGCCGACGACGTGCTGCACTACACCTTCGCCCCCGGCGAGCTTGAAGCCGGCGGTGAAGGCGCGCTGCCCAGCGCCCTGGGCCGCGACGGCCCGCCGCCCGGCATGCCAGGCGTGGTGCAAGGCCAGGACGTTGCCGGCGCCGGCCACAGCGACTACTGGGGTGTGGAAGACGACAGCAGCACGGCGGCTGCACTGGCCATCCACAGCCAGGTGTCCGGCTTCGTGGCCGATGCCTTGAAACTCGGCAGCGTTGCGCGCACCGCAGCACCGCTGCGCGCGGCAGGTGCCGCCATGCTGGTGGGCTATCCGCGCTTGGCCGCAAGCCCCCGCGAGATCACGGCGCGGGCGGTGGCGTAGCCGCGACCCGGGGCCGTCATCGCTGACGGGCCACCCCGCCGCGCGCTTAGCGCCCCGCCGCAAGCTGAATGCGCTGCGCGGTGCGGTCCAGCAGCTCGGAGAGGTCGCCACTGTGGCCCGACTCGGTGATGGTCTGACCCATCAGCCGCGTGGCCAGCTCAGCTTGTGCTGCCTGGCCGCCACTCACGGCGCGGATGAAGCTGGCCATGATCTGGCGCGCGCGCACCAGGCTGTGCGTGTCCAGGCGGCCTTCCTGGCGCAGCCACTGCACAGCCAGCAGGTGTTCACTGGCCTGGCTCGCGCCAACCATGGCCTGCAACCAGGCCAGGCTGTGCGCGCCTTCGTCGCTGATCACGTCGACACGCCGCACGCCGCCTTGCGCGTCGATGAAAACATGCTGGTCGCCTTCGGTGACCTTGTCGGGCACGCGCCGCAGCGTCACCGCGTGGTTGCCGTAGCGGCCATGCTCGAAGGCCTGCCGCGCGCGCTCCAGTGCCGCCACGGCGCCGGCGCTGGCCGCCGTGAACTCGGTGCTGGCCAGCAGGGCTTGTCGGCCTTGCGCGTGCAACTGCTGCGACAGGGTTTGCAGTGCGGCCAGCCGGCCAATTTCCAGGGCGCGGGCGAAGGCAGCCGCGGCACTGCCCAGGCCCTGCGGGCGCGCCTGCACGTCAAGCAGTGCGACGTCCAGCGCCAGCGCCGTCATGTGGCTCAGGCTGGTGCTGTGCTGGCGCTGGCGCTGCATGCGCGCCACCAAAGACTTGGCCGCAGGCTCGCCGTCAGCGCGAAAGACTTCGATCACCACACGCGCGTCGGAAATACTCTCCGCCATCAGGCCCAGCAGCCAGGTGGCGGCCACGGCGGCGGGTTGCTCGCCAGGGCTGGCGAGCTCGGCCATGTAGGGCGCGACCAGGCAATGCGTGACTTCGTGGATCAAGACCGCGGCCAGCTGCGGCGCATCGCCCGGCGCAGCTTGCAAACCCGCGACGCGGCAACTCACGCTGCCATCCGATTGCACGCGGGTGCGCGCGCTGGCGCCACGGCCTGCGGCGCTGAGGTGGATCTCAAGCTCACTGCGGCCGCCGGCGAGATAACGTGCATAAAGCGCTGACAGCTGCTCAAACGCGGCGTTGGGCGCGGGCTCGGCCTTGGGTGTGTCGGCATGGGTCGGCTGCAGCGGCAGGCAGCAGGCCAGCGCGGCCAGCGCGACCCGCCAAGTGGCGGCGCGTTGGCGCCAGGCAGGCGCGGGTGCGCGTGACTTGCAGGACCCCAGGAACATCGACATGCGACTCTCCCGCCGTCGCAGGCCGAGGGCCCGCGGACGAGAGTTATCGGCCGATTGCGGCGCGGGCATGGCGCGAAGAGAGCGTGAATCACACGCCAGTCACGAGCGGCTCGCGCAGCCGCGAACGCACACCCTCCTGGCGCCGCGCCCGACCGCGAAAGCCCGCACGGCCTTGCGCCACACTTGGCCTGTGCACAGCGCATCCCACCCTTCAACCCGTGCTGCCGCCTGGGCCACCGTCGCCGCCGGCGTGTGCGCCGCCTTGCACGTCGGCAAGCTGGCACCCGCCATCCCCGCCTTGCAGCACAGCCTGGGCATGAGCCTGGTGCAGGCCGGCTTCTTGTTGTCGGCCGTGCAACTCGCGGGCATGGGGCTGGGCCTGGCCATCGGTGCGGCGGGCGACCACCTGGGCGCCAAGCGCAGCATGGTCATGGGCCTGCTCGTGCTGGCACTGGCCAGCGCCGGTGGCGCGCTCGCGCCCACGCCCGCGTGGCTGCTGCTGTGGCGCGGCGTGGAAGGCCTGGGCTTCTTGCTCGTGGTGCTGCCAGGGCCGGGCCTTTTGCGTGCGCTCGTGGCGCCCGCGCAGTTGCAGCGCCACTTGGGTTTCTGGAGCGCCTACATGCCGCTGGCCACCGCGCTTGCGCTGCTGGCCGGGCCCGGCGTCATCGCACTCGCCGGTTGGCGCGGCTGGTGGTGGCTGGCTGCGGCGGTGACGCTGGCCATGGCCGCGGGTTTGCAGCTGCTGCTGCCTGCGCAGCGCGCTGGCGCACATGTGCCATGGCGTGCGCGCCTGCGCCAGACCCTGGCCGCGCGCGGGCCCTGGCTGGCGGCGGCGTGCTTCGCGCTCTACGCCATGCAATGGCTGGCGGTGATCGGCTTCCTGCCGCTGATCTACACCCAGGCCGGCGTGTCAGGTGCCGCCACGGCGTGGCTGACGGCCAGCGTGGCGGCTATCAACATCGTCGGCAATCTCGCGGCGGGGCAGCTGCTGCAACGCGGCGTGGCCGCCGCCACGCTGCTGCGCTGTGGCTATGCCGGCATGGCGCTGGCTTGCGTGCTGGCGTTCACCGACGGGCTTTCGCCCGTACCGGCGGGTGCCGTCTGGCTGCGCTACCTTGGTGTGTTAGCTTTTTCGCTGGTCGGGGGCTTGATTCCGGCCACGCTCTTCACGCTGGCCCTGCGCGTGGCGCCCAGCGAGTCCACGCTGGCCAGCACCCTGGGCTGGATGCAGCAAGGCTCGGCGCTGGGCCAGTTTGTCGGCCCGCCGCTGCTGGCCTGGCTGGCGCTGGCCAGTGGCGGCTGGCAGGCGATGGCGGGGCTTAGTGCGGGTTCGGCGCTGCTGGCGCTGTGGCTGATCCCCGCCCTGGCGCGCGCTGCCCCCGCACGCTAGTGTGGCGCTCTCGAAGTCCCAGCACCTATCTTTGTGGGGCAATGTCAGCTTCTCCATCGGACGAACTCACACGGTCGGCCATCACGCGACATTCGACCTTGTGCCGAGCAGTGGACTTTCGAAGCAGGCTATGGCCCAAGGTGACCTATCTGATCATCGAGAAGCGGGCGCTCCTCCGTACTCCGGACCTCGGCTTCAGGCCGCAATGTCGAGGATGCGTCGCCGGTGCATCAGAAACCTCACCGTGTTGAGGCAAGAGCTGGAATCAACCGAGATTCGTCGGCGTCAGTCTTGGTTGCAGGGGCATCCATCGTCTCCAGGAAGCGGATTTGGCTGTGACCAGCGATCGCTTGACCCAGCGCCACCGACGAAGAATCGGCGCTGCGACCGGTTCAGTCCAGCTTCACCTTCGCCTCCCTGATCACCTGACCCCACTTCGTGGTTTCCGCGTCGATGAAGGCCGCGAACGCCTCGGGCGTGGTGCCCGCCGGCACGGTGCCCATGGCCTCAAGCCGGGACTTCACGTCGTCCAGGCGCACGATTCGCGAGACCTCTTCAGACACCCGCTTGATGATCGCCGGCGGGGTGCGCGCCGGCGCCAGCAGGCCGGCCCAGGTGCTGCCGGTGAAGCCCGTTATGCCCTGCTCGATGAAGGTCGGCAACTCCGGCAGCGCTGGCAGGCGACGCTCGGCAGAAACGCCGATCAGGCGCACCTGGCCGGCCTTGCCGGGGTTGATCAGGCCCGAGGCGGCGTCGAACAGCAGTTGGATCTGCCCGCCCATCAGATCCTGCAGTGCCGCCGCCGCGCCCTTGTAGGGGATGTGGACCATGTCGGTC
>JANMMH010000257.1:0-1740 GCA_031373055.1 Rubrivivax sp.
CCCGGGTGCATGACGATGGCGTCGGGCTTGGCCAGCGCCAGCTTGGGCGGCGTGAGGCCATAACTCTTGAAGTACTCGCCAGCGCTGGGCAGCACGGCGCCGCTCATGCGCTCGTTTTGCAGGCGCAGCATGATGATCACGTCGGCGTCGCGGATGCCCTCCGCCATGTCGTGGCAGACACGCACGCCCATCTCGCGCAGGTCGCCCGGCACCAGCGTTTTGGGGCCGACGGCGCGGATGTCGGGCACGCCAAGAATCGACAAGCCGTGGATGTCGGAGCGCGCCACGCGCGAGTTCACGATGTCGCCTACGACGGCCACGCTCAACTGCGTGAAGTCGCGCTTGTAGTGGCGGATGGTGTACATGTCCAAGAGGCCCTGCGTGGGGTGGGCATGGCGCCCGTCGCCGGCGTTGATGACGTGCACATGCGGCGCGCAATGCTGGGCAATCAAGTACGGCGCGCCGCTCTCGCTGTGGCGCACGACGAACATGT
Organism: Rubrivivax sp.; assembly: GCA_031373055.1. Taxonomy (GTDB): domain Bacteria; phylum Pseudomonadota; class Gammaproteobacteria; order Burkholderiales; family Burkholderiaceae_C; genus Rubrivivax. Next base: position 494 of record JANMMH010000257.1, read on the forward strand.
CGGCATGCATGGCCGAGAGGTTGGCCACCGTATCCAAGAGGCTCTCGCCCTTGGCCGTGCTTGAGCGCGCCACGTCAAGGTTGATGACGTCGGCCGAGAGCCGTTTGGCGGCGATCTCAAACGTCGTGCGCGTGCGTGTGCTGTTCTCGAAGAACAAGTTGAAAACGCTCTTGCCGCGCAAGAGCGGCACCTTCTTCACTTCACGCTCATTGACGCTCAGGAAGCTGGCTGGGGTGGCGAGCATCTGTGTCAGCACGGCCTTGGGCAGGCCTTCGATCGACAGCAAATGGATCAACTCGCCGTGGCTGTTGAGCTGGGGGTGGCGGCGCGAAAGCATGCTGACCTAGCTCTTCTCGCGCAGCGCGAAGCTGAAGCTGCCGTCGTCGCCGCGCACCAGCGACAAACGCTGCGTCGCCGGCAGGCTGATGCGCACGGCGGCGTAGGCCGCTTCGATGGGCAACTGGCGCCCGCCGCGGTCGACCAGGGCCGCGAGCTTCACACTGGCGGGGCGGCCGAAATCGAAGAGCTCGTTCACCACCGCACGCACGGTGCGCCCGGTGTAAAGCACGTCGTCGATGAGCAGCACGTGGCGGTGGTCGATGGAGAAGGGCAAGTTCGTGGCGTCGGTGCCCGTGGCCAGGCCGCGCGAGCCGTAGTCGTCGCGGTGCAGCATGCTGGAGATAACGCCGCAAGCACCGGGAAGCCCGAGGTCGCGCTGCAAGCGTTCGGCCAGCCAGGCGCCGCCCGACCAGATGCCCACCAGCACGCCGTCTTCGGGCAGCATGGCGCGCACGCCGCGAAGCAAATCGAGGTACAGCGCTTCGGCGTCAAGCTGCAACATGGCCGAGCTCCGCTTGCGCAAAGAACTGGTTGAGGATGATGGCGGCGGCCGCCGCGTCAACGTCGCGTGCGCCGTGGCTCAAGGCTTCGGTGGTGGTCCAGCGCTCGTCGACTTCATGCACCGGCAAGTGAAAGCGGCCATGCAGCTGGCGCGCGAAGCGGCGCGCTTTGACGGTGTTCTCGTGCTCGGCGCCATCGGGGTGAAAGGGCACGCCGACCACCAGCGCCTGCGGCTGCCATTCTTGGATCAAGCTGGCAATCGCGGCCCAGCGCGCATCACCGCTGACGGCAATGCTGCGCAAGGCTTGCGCTTGGCGCAGCAGCGAACTTCCGCAGGCGACACCCACACGCTGGGTGCCGAAGTCAAAAGCCAGAAAACACGCGTTGGCGGCCGGCGCGGATGAGCC
>JANMMH010000327.1:0-1731 GCA_031373055.1 Rubrivivax sp.
GGCGCAGGTAATGCCTGGGTTTGATGGTGATGGGCGACGCACTGCCGGGTTTGGCGAACACCAGCCGCAAGCCAATCCAAGCCAGGTAGGCGGCACCCAGGTATTGCACGCCCTTGAACAAGGCCGGGTGCGCCGACAGCAGCGCCGCCACACCGGCCACGGCCAGCCACATCAAGACCTGGTCACCGACGATCACGCCCAAGGTGGCGGCTGCGCCGGCGCGCAATCCACCCTTGCCAGTAGAGGTCAGCAGCGCGAACGTGCCCGGCCCGGGCAGTGCTAGGAACAGCAAGATGGCGGCGCAGAAGGCGCCGTAGTCGGCAATGCCCAGCATGGGGTTCCTTGGGAGGCGTTGGTCGTCACGGGGCGGCGACGGTGATTGGCGATTCGGCGGCACGACAAGTGCCCTTTCGCAGCCGTGCGGAAGCGTAGCGCAGTTTCGTGGCGGCGCTGCGCCGGCAGGTTCACCGCAAGCTGTCGCCTATGGCGGCGCGTCGCTTTTCAGCCGCATCCAGACGAGGCAGCGCTCGGCGTCCAGGCCCGGCACCACCAGACGTTCCACGTGAAACACGTCGATATCCTGAGGCAGCGCGGTAACCTCGTCATCGGGTTGCTTGCCCTTCATCGCTAGCCACTGGCCGCCGGGCGCAAGCAACGTGCGGGTGAGCTGAACGAAGTTGGGCAGGCTGGCAAACGCGCGCGCCACGATGACGTCAAACGCGGACAGCCTCAGCTGCTCCACCCGGCCATGCACGCTGGCAAGATTGCGCAGGCCCAGGCTGAGCGCCACCTGCTGCACGAAGGCTGCTTTCTTGCCGACGGTGTCGACGCAGGTGACGTTCAACTCGCCAGCCATCACGGCGAGCACGACCCCCGGCAAGCCGCCACCGCTACCCACGTCCAGCACGCGGGCACCAGCTTCAACGGCTTGCAATGCACGGCGCACGGAGGGCACGATGGCCAGGCAATCGAGCAGGTGCTGCGTCAACATAGCCTCGCGCTCGCGCACGGCCGTCAGGTTATAGGTGGCGTTCCAGCGTTGCAGCAGGTTGACATAGGCGAGCAGTTGGCTGGCTTGCGTCTCCGAGAGCTCGATGCCCAGGGCTTCGGCGCCGTCGCGGAGGCGGGCTGCCTCAGGCTGCATCCAACGCCGCGCGCGCCGGTTTGAAGGTGCCCTGCCGCTTCTTCAAATGCACCAGCAGCAAGGAGATCGCCGCCGGCGTGATGCCTGAAATGCGCGACGCGTCACCCAGCGTGGCCGGGCGATGGCGGTTGAGCTTCTGGCGCACCTCGATCGACAGCGCCGTAACAGCGTCGTAGTCCAGGCCTTGGGGCAACGCGAGTGTGTCCAGTGCAGACGCGCGCTCGACGTCGTCCTTTTGCTTGTCGATGTAGCCGGCGTACTTCAGGCTGATCTCCACCTGCTCGATCACCACGTCGGCCTCAAGCGTGCCCCAGGCTTGACGCAAGGTTTCACGTGAAACATCGGAGGCGCCCTGGTGAGGTGTCGCTGTGTTGAAAATCTCGCACACCGCGTCGAACCCCACGCCAGGCCGGCGCAACAGGCTGGCCAGGCTGTATTCATGCTCCAGCGCTTTGCCGACAAGCCGCTCAGCCAGTTCGCCAGGCACCGTTTCCGGGCGCACCCAGGATGAACGCAGGCGCTCCATCTCGCCCGCCAAGCGGTCGCGCTTGCGGCTGAAGGCGTCCCAGCGCGCATCGTCCACCAGC
>JANMMH010000350.1:0-1932 GCA_031373055.1 Rubrivivax sp.
TGGCGCATTCCGTACGCCATGTCGGGCATCTTGCTCGCCGTGTCGGTGTGGATCCGCTTGAAGCTCAGCGAGTCGCCCGCGTTCACGCGCATGAAGGCCGAAGGCAAGACCTCGAAGGCGCCGCTGACCGAATCCTTCGGCAACAAGGCCAACCTGAAGATCGTTGTGCTGGCCTTGATTGGCGGCACCGCAGGGCAAGCCGTGGTTTGGTACACGGGCCAGTTCTACACACTCTTCTTCTTGCAGACATTCCTCAAGGTGGACGGCCCCACGGCCAACATCCTGATCGCCATTTCGCTGATTCTGGGCACGCCCTTCTTCCTGTTCTTCGGCTCGTTGTCTGACCGCATCGGCCGCAAGCCCATCATCCTGGCGGGCTGCTTGATCGCGGCCTTGACCTACTTCCCGCTCTTCAACGCGCTCACGACCTACGCCAACCCCAAGCTGCAAGCGGCGATCCAGAAGTCGCCGGTGACGGTGGTCGCACCCGCAGGCAACTGCAACCTGATCCTGAACCTGACCGGCACGGCCAAGTTCACGACGGCGTGCGACCTCTCACGCACCTTCCTGGCCAACTCGGGCGTCAACTACGACAAGACCGAGAGCAGCTCGGTGAGCATCGCCACCGTCAAGGTCGGTGAGAAAGCCATTGCTGGCTACGACGGCAAAGCGGCCAACGCCAAAGAGGAAAAGGCGCGCTTCGAGAAGGAAGTACGCGAGGCGCTCAACACGGCCGGCTACCCGGCCAAGGCCGACCCGATTCCGGCCTTCAGCAGCAACTGGTGGATGATCGTGGCCATCCTCACGCTCATGGTTATTTACGTGACCATGGTCTACGGCCCGATCGCGGCGATGCTGGTGGAGATGTTCCCCACGCGCATCCGCTACACCTCGATGAGCCTGCCGTATCACATCGGCAACGGCTGGTTCGGCGGCTTCATGCCAGCCATCGCCTTCTCGATCGTGGCCGCACAAGGCAACATCTACAGCGGCCTGTGGTACCCCATCATCATCGCCATGATGACCTTCATCGTCGGCGCCTTGTTCGTCAAGGAAACCAAGGACGTTGACATCTACGCCAAGGACTGATCCTAGAAGCGGCAGTTGACCGCCCCCCAGGCCCCGGGAATCCAGCACTGGCGCGGTGAATCGGTGCTTTGGCGGACTCGCTCAATGGGTGAGTCAAGACGGCAGCGACAAGGGGCCATGTGTCAGGGTGGCGGCGAGGCCGACGAGCTTCAGCCGGTGGGCACGCCGGGCGGGCGCATGCACGTTGGCGTGGACGCTGGGGCGGCGGCCACGCCAAACCGCCAGCCGGTCTTCTTTGCCGAGTTCCTGGCGACTGTCGGCGTGTTCGAGCGCTGGCTATCGGTGTACCCGCTGGACGATCGCAACGGCAACGCCCCGGACAAGCGCAATGTGTTGGGCACATTGAATCTCCATCCGGCAGTTACCCGTTTGCCGTAAGCCAAGGTGGCGGCCTGAATGGTGCAAGAGCTGGCACGACCCTGTCGCTTTCAAAGCGCAGGCAGCGCCCCCTATCGGTCTACCGCTTTGAACGGCTCCGCAGCAACCCTGATGTGCTGCAAGGCCGCGTGGATGTTAGCGATCAGCTGTTTGAGCAGCGTCGCCTTGTCATGCAGCGGCGTCAGCGTGAGCGTCGTTTGCCTGCTGCCGTGGGTTGCCAGTACCGCGGCCACTAGCGGTAGCGGGCGGCTGGTGATGGCTTCCATGCGCGCCTTCGGGTTAGCCGCCCGGCAGTACGAACTCCACCAGTCGTAGACCAACGTACAGGCTCGCGCAGTGCTCGCGCCACTAAGAAGTTATCCGTAAATAGTACACTCTCGTCCCGAGCCGCACTTCGCGCGGCGATCGGACGAAGGCATGGCAACACGCAAGCGAGTTGACTCATGGGTAGTGACCGATGATTTC
>JANMMH010000351.1:0-4167 GCA_031373055.1 Rubrivivax sp.
ACCTCGCGGGGCCGACTGCGCGCTTCGTCACCGGGCAGGTGCTGCATGTCAACGGTGGCGTGTATTTGGGCGGCTAGCGTGGTGCGCTCGAAGTCCCAGCACCTATCCAGGCGGGGCAATGTCGGCTTCACCATCGGACGACCTCACACGGTCGGCCATGAGCGGGTGCTCCCGAACGTCCGGTCCAGGCGCCCAGATCCGCAACTGACAGTCGCTGCGAGGCAACCCGCAAGACGTCTGCAGGCCTCCGATCAGGCGGCTCATGGAGTCCGGTTCGGCAGCCTCGCCACAGCGCTGGTCCAGACAGGCCGCGATCCGGGCGCCGCCCGAGGCCACGGCCAAGTCCGAGTCGGCTGTGGACACGCCGACTGCATCGCGCGCAGCGTGCCTGCCCCTGCAAATGCCTCTTGAGTGAGTCGGCGCGGTGGCCTGGCGCCTACGACCGGGCCCGCAACCGCTTGTTCATGCGCTCCGGAAATCTGCGGTTCTTGAAGAGCTCGATGACGTCTTCAAGGCACAGATATCTGCCGCCCGGACCTTCCTTGCCCATGACCTTCAGCAGCACCGGCCACTCGCCGATCATCAGCGTCCGATCGATATACCGCCTGCGTCCTGCAGCACGCGCGAAATTGGCGTCCATATAGGCGCGCAGCTCGGCCAATCCCAGACCAAGTTCCGACGATCCGTCATCGTTCGGTTTCTCCTTGGCGAAGCCCCGGAGCCGCGACACTTCCTTCGCGTCGATCGCACCTCGGGCGTCCAGGATCCGGGATCCCACGCCCTTCTTGTCGAGCGGCCCGCCACGCAGCGCATTCAGCTGCAAGCCGCGCCACTGCGTATCGACCAGCGACAAGGCGCCCAAACCGTTCGCGACCGAGCCGATGGCGAAGACCGCCTTGCGCGGCAGAACAGGACGGCCATCGCCGGCGCGGGCCGTGGCCGCCACGACTGCCGCGACCTTCGCCAGCGGTTCGCGGTCATCGGCTAACTCTCCCCTCGCCACCAGCGCACGCAGGAAAGGACATGGATTGTTTGCCGACACAGGGTGCGGCCCACCCGACTTCTTGCCCACGGTATCTCCAGGAATTGGCATTGTTTGCGTCTCTTGGCCCGACTTGGTCGGCTGCCCGCTTGCTGCTGTCTTGGCACGGTGCACACCACCGACCTGAAGACGCGCCCTGCCGCTGCACGACGCTGCGGCCGAGTATCAGCATCGCCTCGACGGTCCAGGCTGGATCGTGACTCCGGCCGACCGCACTGTCCGTGCGGTGCCGAACATCGCCCGCGGTGGACGCTGACGCGCCGCGATCCGTTCGATAACGCACTGACCAGGCTGCGGTCTTCCCTTACCTTGCGCTTAGCACCTCGGCTCGCCGCGAGCGCGCAGGAGCGCCGGCGGTTGACCATGCAAATCAACTTCCGAATCAAGAGGCTCAGCTATGCAAGCAGCAAGCCGGACCCGCTGCGCTCTCGACCGCGCGAGCGTCCGCGACAGGCAGACGCCGGTCACCGTTGAGGCCGGCGCGGTCGCTCACTGATGGGTGCCCGTTGGCAGCGTCTGCTGTTTATGTGGCTGCTCTGGCCGCTGCTTTGGCTGCAAGCGTGGCATGTGCGGCGCACAACGCCGCGCATGTCGGAGCCGCCTGGCCACCGCGCCGGCACCGCCGGCCATGGTTCGCTGGTCCGGCTGCTGGTGGCTGGCGACTCGGGAGCTGCAGGAGTGGGAGCCGCCACTCAGGAACAGGGGCTGTGCGGCCAGCTCGTACGTTGCCTGAGCCGGCATCACACGGTGGAGTGGTGTGTGCTGGCGGTCAACGGGCTGGACTCGCCAGGATTGCTCAGGTTGCTGCAGGACGCACCGTGCGCGCCGTTCGATGTGGTCGTGCTGTCGATGGGAGCCAACGACGCTACCAGTCTGTGCGCGCCGCTGCAGTGGGCCCGGTGGCAGACCCGCCTGGCTGAACTCATCGACTTGCGTTTCGCACCGGCCTTGCTGGTGCACAGTGCTGTGCCGCCTATGCATGCGTGTCTGGCGCTGCCGCAACCGCTGCGCTGGTTCATGGGCCACTGGGCGAAGCAGATGAACGAGAGCCTGGCCGGACTGCTGATCGACCACGTAGGGCGCGCCATGCACTGGCATCCGGAAACAACAACCACGGTGGGCATGGCTGCGGATGGGATCCACCCAAGTTCCGAGGGTTACGCGGTCTGGGCCGACGGCTTGAGCCGGTGCATCCTGGCCGCGCGGGTGAGCCGCCCCGGCTTCCGTGAAGGCCAGTTGGTTTAAGTCAGACCAGTACGGTCTGTTGAACCCCGGTCTTTGGCAGTTTGATTTTCCTGCCTTTCTCTAACAGCACCACACGAGTGCGCCGACCCAGAGATTTCGGAACACGAAAGCGCGTCTTCGACCCGATGGCGGCGTTGCAAATCCTCGCCATGCCACGAGGCATTGCTGCGGTTTGCGCCTTGCCATCGAGTCGAACCATCGCTTTCGTCATGTTCAAAAATCTCTGGGTCGGCGTACTAGAGCGTTAGCGCCCTCTCCCTCTTAGCGAGAGGCTTGGGGTGAGGGTAGAGAGCAGGCGCGCTGCTAACGTCTAGATGTTGCGGGGTGGGCATTGCACCCTCACCCCTGCCCGCTCCCTGCAAGGGAGAGGGGGTCAGGCATCTCAGTGGCCGTGATGGTGGTGGCTGTGGTCGCCGTGGCTGTGGTCATGGTCGTGCCCGCCATGATGGTCCCGCTGCGGCGCCGCCTCCGCCTCCTGGTAGCCCAACATCACCGCCTCCAACACCTTGCGCATCGGGTCTTCGTTCAAGGCCACTTGCCCGGCCAAAAACCCGGCCAGCCGCGCCATCACCAGGGACTGCATAGCCACCTGACGATAAGCGTTAGGTGATGCAGCTTTCTCGGCATCATCGACGCAGCGCTTGAGCACCAGCTTGAACAAGTCGTCGAGGTAGCGGCTCATGTCGTCGCCGTTTGAGGCGCGCTCCAGCATCGCCTGGCTGTGCACCAAGAAGCGCTGGTAGAGGTCGCCCTCCAGGCGGTCTTCTTCTTCGAGGTCGCCGCACATGGCTAGAAGCCCTCGGCGCGCTCTAGCTGCTCGAACCAGTCAAAGCCCATGGGTTTGACGATACGGCTGTTGATAACGACGATGCGCGCTTCGTTGTTCGGGTCGCTGTTGAAGTGCTGGTGCGCGCAATACGGCGGGATGTAGACGAAGTCGCCTTGCTCCCACTCAAAGCGCTTGGGCGTTTCATCCCAGCTGAATTCGAACTCGTCCTTGCAGTCGAAGCGCACGTCCCAGTGCAGGTCGTAGCCACTGCCTTCCACCACGAAGAAGATCTCTTCGGTGAGATGGCGATGTTTGCCGCTGGCTTTGCCGGCGGGCAGGAACTGCTGGTAGATGTCCAGGCAGCATTCCTTGGTGTTCATCTGCTCGTGGATGATGTGTTTGATCAGCCCGTCGGGTGAACGCTCGAAGGGCATGTCAGCGGCCTTCACCACGTTCATGCGCGCTTCGTAGTCCACGCGGAACTGGGTCGAGGCTTCCAGCGCCTGGGCGAAGAAATCGACCTCGCGGGTCTTGGCATGCGCACGGGCATGCTCGATGGCGTCAACGATGCTTTTGCTCATGATGGGTGCGCTCAAAGGTGGCTGGGCAGTTGGTAGTTTTCTTGGCCCGGCGTCGGGTCTTTGGGCGGGTAGGCCACGACCTTCTGGAACAGCATGTGCATGAACAAGAAGAGCGGCTTGGCCTTCATGATGAGCACGATGCTGTCGCCCTCAGGATCGTCGTTGAAGTGCTGGTGCACGCAGCCGTTTTCCACGATCAGCGCGTCGCCCGCTTCCCAGTCAAGGCGCTTGCCGTCATGGATGTCGTGGCCTTTGCCTTTGAGCACGAAGAACACGGCGCTGTTCATGTGGCCGTGTTTCTGGCCGTAGCCGCCGGGGGCGTAAACGTCCAGGTGCGCTTCAATGCTCTGCGCCACCTTCACGGCCTGCGGGTTGATGATCTTCTTGCCGAAGTTTTGCGGCCCGCCTTTCCACTTCCAGTCTTTGCTTTTGTAGACGCGCGGCTGGCTGAAGAGCTCGTGCACCAGCTCGCCGTAAGTGCCTTCGAGTGCGCGCACGAAGACGCGCTTTTTGCTCCAGCGCTCCCACAC
>JANMMH010000402.1:0-3226 GCA_031373055.1 Rubrivivax sp.
TCGAGCACGCCGCCGGCCAGCACACGCGCCTGCTGCACGTAGAAGACATGCGCGCCGGGTTGAGGCGCGACCATCGGCGCAGACACCGGCGCGAAGAGGTGGTGCACATGCTCGTGCAGCTCGGGCTTGACGGTCACCTTCGGGTCGGCAAGATCGAGCGTTTCCTGCCACACCTGTTCGTTGTTATTCCACTCGCCGGCGAACCAGCTCACCAGGCGCGCCAGGTCTTCGGCGCCGCCGCTCTGGGCCGCTGCGGGCAGGCCGAAGGCGGCCGCGAGCAGCAGCAGCGCGGCCAGACAACGTGCCGGGCGCGCGAGCGTCACGACGTGCTTAGAAGTCGTACGCCGCCGTCAGGCCGTACTGACGCAAGCGCGGCAAGAAGTCCACCGCCGTGCGGCGGAAGGTGTTGGGGTCAAGATAGCGAAAGCCATTGAGCGAGGTGTCGTCGTTGGCGGCGTTTTTCACCCAGCCCGTGACGCGCCAACCCGCACCCTTCAAGCCCAAACTGGCGTTGATGCGCGTGAAGGGGTCGGCCCAGATCATGTTCTGAATCTCGGCGTAGCGGCGCGACTGGTAGACCACGTCGGTGGTGGCGAAGAAGCGCATGCCCGCACCACCCACGGGCAGGTCGAGTGCGAAGGACACCGCCGCAGAGTCCTTCGGGCTGCGTGGCAGCGTGAAGCCGGCCACCGAGGTGTTGCCACCGAAGACGGTGCCGTTGGTGATCTCCGTGCCCTTGACGGCTTTGGCGTCGGTGTACGCGTAGTTGGCGCTGACGGTCAACCAGTCGGTGGCGCGCACGCGGCCTTCGATCTCGAAGCCTTTGGTGCGCGCCTTTCCAACGTTGTTCACGATGGTGGTGGTGGTGGTGGCGCCGCTGGCGGTGAAGGGGTTGACGACGGTGGAGATGTTGGAAAGTTGAAGGCCGTCAATGTCGTTCTGGAACACCGCCGCGTTGATCGAGGCTCTGCCACCCAGCCATATCGACTTCATGCCGAATTCGGCGGCTTTGACGGTTTCACCGTCGTAGGCAAAGTTGGCCGCTGGCAGGCCCGGGGTGGTGTTGAAGCCGCCGCTCTTCGTGCCTTTGGCGAGCTGGCCGTAGAGCAGCAGGTCCTTGTTGGCTTTGAAGTCGACGGTGAGGCGAGGCGCGAAGTCTTTGAAGGTCCTGTCGCCATTGATCGAACACACCTGGCCGGCCACGCAGGAACCTGCCGTCACCAGCGCGGTGCCCAGCGGTGTGCCGCCCACCTTGACTTGCTCGCTGGTGTAGCGGCCTTCGAGCGACATGCGCAGCGCCTTGCTGAATTCGTACTGCACGCGGGCAAAGGGTGCGGCGTCGCGAATATGGCTGGCCGACACCGGTGTCAGCCCCAGCGGTGCGGCGACCACGGCACCGGCGGCGTTGCGTGCAATGACGCCGTTGCCGGTCAAGCCCTCGGTGTCTTCTTTGTAGAAGTAGACGCCGGCCAGCCATGTCAAGGCGCGGTCCACGGGTGACTGCACGCGAAACTCTTGCGAGCTGTACTTCAGGATGTCGCGGTTGTAGGACAGCCACGACGAGCCGCCGACGAAGGCTGGCGCGAACTGAACACCGCTGTAGGACTGGTCGGCGCCCAGGTTGGCGTATTGGCGCGTGTGGGCGGTTTGCGACGTCAGCATGTAGCCGCCGCCGAAGTTGTAGTTCAGCGTAAAGGTGCTGCGATGGATGCCGCGGTCCAGGCCGGCGATATTGCCGTAGTTGATGCCCGTCTTCGGGTCGGTGTAGTTGGCCAGGTCGGTTTCGTTGCGGCGCACGGTGCTGCCGGTGAAGGTGGTCGGCCCGCAAGGCCAGCCGTTGAGCCGGTTCGCGGCGGTGGGCGCCACCGTGGCGTCGGGCAAGCCGGTGACGGCGTTGTTGCCCACGATGTTGATGGTCTTGCCATCGCACACCGCGCCATTGGCGGCGTTGGTGGTGCCGGCTTGGCTCGTCACCACCCCACCGACTTGCGTGGGGATGGTGCGGATGGTGGCGGCAAAGAGGCCGTCGCGGTCGTTGGACTTGTCGAACGTGAAGCTCGCGTCAAGGTCTTTGGTCGGCGTGAACGAGACGGCCACGCCCACCGAATCGGTGCTCTCCTGGCCGATCTTGTTGCCGGTCTGCGTGTTGGTGTACTGGCCACCGAACTCACTGCTCTTGAACTTGAAGCGCGCCGAGAGTTTGTCGGTGACCATGGGCAGCGTGAAGGCGCCGAAGATCGACGTCTCACCGGCCGTGGCGCTCGTCACCGAGATGCGCCCTTCAGCCACGTTGCCCGGCTTCTTGGTGATGTAGTTGATGGCGCCCATGTAGGTGGCGCGGCCGTACAGCGCCGACTGCGGGCCTTTGATGACCTCCACACGCTGCGCGTCGTCAAGCAGCACACCCAGCACGCCGTCGCGCATGTAGACGCCGTCGATAAATACCGACACCGGCTGTGGCGCTTCAGGGCGCAGCGCCGAGATGCCGCGGATGACGGGGCGCTCTTGCGTGCGGCCGAAGTCTTGCGAATAACTCAAGCCCGGTGTGTACAGCGACAGCTCGCTGATCGAGGCGATGCCTTTCTCTTGCAGCTCGGTGCCGCTCAAGGCGCGGATGGTCAGTGGCACGTCTTGCAAAAGTTCGCCCACGCGGCGCGCGGTCACCGTCACGGTGTTGCCTTCGGGGGCGGTCTGCGCCTGGGCCGGGTAGGCCGCAACGATGGCTGAGCACAAGAGCAGGGGTTTGAACGAGCGCATGCGGGTGTCTCCAGAAGGGCGGGCTGCGAGCGATACTACTTGTCCGGACAACTTGTCACAAGCCGTGCGCTGCGGATGTCTGGTTTTCCCTAGCGGGGATGCAGCATTTGCGAGACAGCCAAGGCACAGCTCCTCTGCTTGCGGCGGCTCAGGTCTTGCTCAGGATCTGCTCATGACTTCGGCCGCCGGGCGTTCGCCCAATGCCGGGGCGCCCACCATGCCTCGCAGGCTGACGTGGCGGGCCGCAAGAGCGTTGAGGTTCATGGTGGCCGCAACACGCTACGCTGTCGCTGGACGAAGTTGTACGGACAAATTATGCTCGGCCGCCATGCAGGTTCACACACAGTTTGTGCAGTGCGGCGAGCGTCGCGTCTTCGTGCGCCACGCCGGACAGGGCCCTGCCGTCGTGCTCTTGCATCAGTCGCCGCAAAACAGCCGCAGCATGCTGGCGTTGATGGCGCGGCTGGCA
>JANMMH010000412.1:0-3172 GCA_031373055.1 Rubrivivax sp.
TGCTCGGTGCGCGTGCTCAGGTCGGCCAAGAGGGTGCCGATGGCATTGATTTGTTCGATATCCATGGTGGGGCGTTGAGCCTAGGTGCAGACGCGCGATTTTGTCATGCGTCTTTGACCCCAAGCCGCATGCCGCCAATCACGCCGCCAAGAACGCAGCGAGCAGGGCGGCCAGCGCTTCGGGCTGGTCGTGGTGCAGCATGTGGCCGCAGTCATGCAACACCTCGCGCTGTGCCTGCGGCACCACCGACAAGCGCTCGTGAAACTCGGCCACCGTGTAGCGCTGGCCCCACCACTTGGCGGTGTCGGTCTGGGCGCCCTCGACCCACAGCAGCGGCGCGCTGATGAGCTTCCAGGTTTCCAGAATTTCTTCGACGCGGTAGAGCTGTGGGTTCACGCGCTTGTGCGCCGGGTCGCCCTGGATGTGCCACTGGCCGTCGCCGCCTTCGCGTGACCAGTGCGGTGCCAGCCACGCCGCCTTGTCGGCGCTCAGCCGCGGGTTGTTCGAGAGCAGGCGCGCCGCGACTTCATCGACAGTGGCGTAGCTGCGCAGCGAGGCCGGCGTCTTCAACTCGTCGAGCCACAGCGCCAGCCGCTTGGGCGCCTGCTTGGGCACGGTGGCGGGCATGCCAAAGCCTTCCAGGTTGATGAGCTTGCGGATGCGCGTCGGGCGCAGGCCGGCGTAGCTCATGACCACGTTGCCACCCATGCTGTGGCCGAGCAGATCGACAGCTTGATTGGGTGCGAACGCGTCGATCAACGCGTCAAGGTCGCCCAGGTAGTCGGCGAACCAATAACTGTCAACGGCAGGGGTGTCGGTGAGGCCGAAGCCGCGCCAATCGGGCGCGATGATGTAGCGGCCATCGCCTTCACTGGCGGCCAGGGCATCGACGACAAACTGGAACGACGCGCCGACATCCATCCACCCATGCGCCAACACCAGCGCGGGCTTTTGCGGCGTGACCATCGAGGCGTCACCCCAGCACATGGCGTGGTAGTTGAGGCCGCGCACCGGCACGAAGCGGCTGTGCGCGTTGCGCCGGGCGCGGTAGGGCGGGGCGGAGGGTGGTGCGGGGCTGGTGACAGAGCTCATGGCGCTGCACTGTAGGGCAGGGCGCGGAGCAACGCTGTCGGTGCGGCGACAGCGTCGCGCAGAATGCCGGCCTCACTTCGTATCGCCACCTCCATGAGCCCCAAACCGACCACCCATTCCCTGCGCAGCGCCGAGCCGAGCGACGTGCCCGCCATCGTCGGCCTCATCACCGAGCTGGCCGAGTTTGAAAAGCTCGCGCACTTGGTGCAGGCCACGCCCGAGACGCTGCATCCACATCTCTTCGGCCCGCGCCCGGTGGCTGAAGCGGTGGTGGCCGAAGTCGGCGCGGAGGTCGTCGCCTTCGCGCTTTTCTTCACCAACTTCTCGACCTTCCTGGCCAAGCCCGGGCTGTACCTTGAAGACCTCTACGTGCGCCCTGCGCATCGTGGCCAGGGCATCGGCAAGGCGCTGCTGGCGCACCTGGGCGGCCTGGCGGTGCAGCGTGGTTGTGGCCGCTTCGAGTGGAGCGTGCTCGACTGGAACGTCAACGCCATCGCGCTCTATGAGCAGATGGGGGCGACGGTGATGCCCGAGTGGCGCATCTGCCGTGTCAGTGGCGACGCGCTAACGGCGTTCGCACGCTGACTGCGCTTGCGGCGCCAGCCTACTCGTTGTAGTCGTAAGCCTGAAAGCCGGCGAGCTTGACCAGGCTGTCACGCCGCGCCGCCGTGTAGTCGGCCTCGACCATTTCCTTGACCAGCTCGGCAAACGTCGTGCGCGGCACCCAGCCGAGCTGCACGCGCGCTTTGCTCGGGTCACCCAGCAGCGTCTCCACCTCGGTCGGGCGGTAGTAGCGCGGGTCGACGCGCACGATCACATCACCCACCTTGCAGCGCGCCTGTTTGCCGCTGACGGCGCTGACGGTGCCGATCTCTTGCGCGTCGCTGCCGCTGAAGCTGACCGTGATGCCGAGCTCGCGACATGAGGCTTCGACAAACTGGCGCACGCTGTGCTGCACGCCGGTGGCGATCACGTAGTCCTCGGCCTTGTCTTGTTGCAGCATCAGCCACTGCATCTCGACATAGTCTTTGGCGTGGCCCCAGTCGCGTAGGGCTGAGAGGTTGCCCAGGTACAGGCAGTCCTGCAAACCCAGCGCAATGCGTGACACCGCGCGCGTGATCTTGCGGGTGACGAAGGTCTCGCCGCGCAGCGGGCTCTCGTGGTTGAAGAGGATGCCGTTGCAGGCGTACAAGCCATAGGCCTCGCGGTAGTTCACCGTGATCCAGTAGGCGTAGAGCTTGGCCACCGCGTAAGGGCTGCGCGGGTAAAAGGGTGTCGTTTCCTTCTGCGGAACTTCCTGCACCAGGCCGTAGAGCTCAGACGTCGAGGCTTGGTAGAAGCGCGTCTTCTTCGTCAGGCCCAGGATGCGGATGGCTTCAAGCAGCCGCAGCGTGCCCATGCCGTCGGCGTCGGCGGTGTATTCGGGCGTCTCGAAGCTCACCTGCACATGGCTCATCGCGCCCAGGTTGTAGACCTCGTCGGGCTGCACCTGCTGCACGATGCGGATGAGGTTGGTGGCGTCGGTGAGGTCACCGTAGTGCAGCACGAAACGCGGGTTAGCCTCGTGCGGGTCCTGGTAGAGATGGTCGACACGGTCGGTGTTGAACGACGACGCGCGGCGCTTGATGCCGTGCACCGTGTAGCCCTTGGCCAGCAGCAGCTCGGCGAGGTAGGCGCCGTCCTGGCCGGTGATGCCGGTGATGAGTGCAACTTTGGTCATGGGCTTGCGGTATCGATGAAATGCGCTAGGGTGAATTCATTCTGCCGCACGGGGCCGAACTCAAGGGCTCACGCCTTGCCACGGAATTCACGAGGCGCCATACCATGGCGCAGCCGCACGCCGACAACAGCGTGCTCGTGTTCGAGCGCCTGCGCGCTGATGGTCGCCTTCCTTGGTTGCCGCCCGGCGCCGCCTTTGTGCAAGCCATTCAAACTTGAACCACTAAGCTGACCCTGGACCTGGACACGCCCTACACCATCACCACAGAGCACATCGCACGCTTCCGCCGCGACGGCTTCATCAAGTTGCGCGATGTGCTAACACCTGAAACACTTGCACATTTTGGCCGCGAAATCACCC
>JANMMH010000448.1:0-2230 GCA_031373055.1 Rubrivivax sp.
CTGGTGGCCGCACTTGATGCAGCGGCGCAGCGCGCGGGCGCGATGCTGCTGACCCAGGCGCGTGTGTGCGAGCTGTGGTGCGAGCCTGATGGCCGCGTGCTGGGCGTGGGCTACGAGCGCCCCAACGGCCGCATCGAACACCTGGCCTGCCGCGCGCTGGTGCTGGCCAACAACGGCTTCGGCGGCAACGCGGCGATGGTGGCGCAGCACCTGAGCGCCATGCGCGACGCCACCTACGCTGGCCACGCCGGTAACGACGGCAGCGCCATCGCCTGGGGCCGCGCGCTGGGCGCGGAATGCGCTGATCTTGGCGGTTATCAGGGGCATGGCGCCTGGGCTGTGCCGCAAGGCGCACTCATCACCTGGGCCTTGATGATGCAAGGTGGTGTGCAGGTGAATGCACATGGCGAACGCTTTCACGACGAGACCGCCGGCTACTCCGAGGCTGCGGTGGAGGTACTGGCGCAGCCGGGTGGTGTGGCGTGGAATGTGTTCGACGACAGGCTGCGGGCGTTGGGGCGCACGTTCCCGGATTTTGTCGACGCTGAAGCGGCCGGTGCGCTGCGCTCGGCCGCCGACGTCGACGCGCTTGCGGCGCACATCGGCTGCCCGAGCGCAACGCTGCGTGCGACATTGGCCGGCACCGTGCTAACACCGCCGCTACACGCCATCAAAGTCACCGGTGCGCTCTTTCACACCCAGGGTGGACTGGCGATCGGCGCGCAATGCCGCGTTCTGCGCGAGGACGGCACGGTGCTACCCAACCTGCTGGCGGCAGGCGGCGCGGCGCGTGGCGTCTCGGGCAACGAGGTCTGGGGCTACCTCTCGGGCAACGGCTTGCTCAGCGCCGTGGCGGGCGGCTTTATCGCCGCGCGTACGTTGGCTGTTAGCGCAAGGTCCGCGCAAACAGGCTGAAGAGCCGCTCCCAATGCCGCTCCGCCGCAGCCTGGTTATAGATCGCGCCGCGCTGCGGGAAGACGAAACCATGTTCGACGCCGGGGTACCACTCGACGCGGTGCGGCGTGCCAGCGGCTTGCAGTGCGGACTGCAAAAGGGCGATGTCGGCCGGCGGCGCCCACTTGTCGATCTCGGCGCAGGCAAAGTAGCTTTCGCAGCGCACCTGGTCCGCAATGCGGTGGGGTGAGTCGCTTGCTGCCGTGGCCATGTTGGCGCCGTGAATGCAGGCGATAGCGCGCAGGCGCTCAGGGAACGCGGCGGCGGCCCACATCACGAAAGGTCCGCTCATGCAGTAGCCCACCGCGCCGATGCGTGTGGCGTCGGCTTGCGGGTTAGCGTCGACGTAGTTCAGCAGCGCTTGCGTGTCGCACAGCGTGGTGGCGCGGTTCAGGCTGAACATGTGCTCGAACATCACCGACATGGCCGCTTCGGTGCGCTCCTTCAGGCTGAAGTCAGGGCTGCGGCGGTAGTACAGGTTGGGCAGCACCACGAAGTAGCCCACCGCCGCGAGCCGGCGCGCCATGTCGTGCAGCTCTTCGCGCTTGCCCGGCGCGTCCATGTAGAACAGCACGACGGGAAAGGGGCCGTTTTCTTCGGGGTGGACGACGAAGGCTTGCATCGCGCCGTCGGCGCTGGGGATGTCGAGGTGGTGTTCGATCATGGCGCCGCCTTATGTGGGAACCCGCGCCGCCACCGCGCAATCGAGTGCGCCTTCACCGCGTGCAATGGCCGCGTCGAACATGGCTGCCACGCCGGGCATGACGAACAGTTCGACACCACCGCGCCCGGCTTCTTCGATCATCAAGCGCACGTCTTTGCGCGCCATGGCGGTTTCGAAAGACGGCTTGGTGACGTCGGCTGTGGCCACGCGCGTGGCGCGCGCCACCAGCGTGGCGCCAGGGTTGAAGTGCTCGAACAAGGAGAACGCCTCCGCCGTGCTCATGCCCACGGCATGCGCCAGGCGGTTGACGTCGCCGAGCACGCCCAAGAGGCCGATCAGCGTGAGGTTGCCAAAGAGCTTGAACGCCGCAGCGCGCTCGGGGGCGGGGCCGAAGTAGACGACCTTGCCGGTCATCGTTTGCAGCGCGGCAAGCAACGCGTCGTGGCGTTCTTGCGCCCCCGACACCAGCATCAGCCCGGTGCCTTCCTGCGCGTTCGCCGGGCCCATGAAGACGGGGGCGTGCACGAAGCGGCAGCCGCGTGCGTCCCAGCGCGCCACGCGTGCGGCCGTGGTGGTGACGGCAGTGGTGGTGTGGTCAACGATCCACGCGCC
>JANMMH010000525.1:0-3794 GCA_031373055.1 Rubrivivax sp.
CTTCTGCGCTTGCGCGATGCGGCCTTCAGAAACCATGGCTTCTTGGTTGGCGCGCGTGGCGTCGGCATAACGCCCAACATGAACGTAGGTGTGCGACGGCATGTGCACCAGGTGCGGCGACATCGGCGCCAGCGCGCCCAGGCGGTCGGCGGCGGCCACGGCACGGTGCGCCGCGCTGCGTGTGTCTACCGTGTGGATGAGGTAGTGGTTCAGCCCCGTGTGGAAAGGGTGGCGCACCAGGGCCGCTTCAAGGCGCTCGGCCAGCTCGCCGATACGCCCGGCGGGCTTGCCGGTTTTCTCGTCCCACCAGTCGTCGCGCGTGGCCACCAGTTCGGCTTCGGCCCACAGCGTTACCAGGTCTGCGTCGAGCGGCGTGGCCAGCACCAGGGTGCGAAGGCGGTCGGCGTAGGCGATGTCGAGCGGGTGCGCCTGATTGCCGTCCCCACCCTTGCTGGCGCAGCGTTCGCCCACCAGCGGCGCGGTCTCGCGCGCCGTGCTGGCGTGGCCGTAACGCAAGGCCATCGCCTGGATCAGCGCTTGCTCGCGCGGCGTCGTGCCCGCGCTGTGGCGCAGCGCCAGGTCAAGGTAGCGCAGCGCCTCACGCAAGTCACCACGCTCGGGGTTGTTGATGATCGGGCCCATCTGCTAGGCCACACCCCACGCGCACATGACGCAGCTGGGGTCTTGCGCCAAGGCCGCCTTGAACATGCGGATGGCTTCGGTCTCGTTGAAGGCGTAGGCCTGCAAGACGGCGTCGTTGAAGCGCTGGCGCGCAGCCGGGGCCGCAGTGGTGATAGCGATGTCAAGCGCGCCAAAGCCACTGAGCAGCGGTGCGCGTGCCTGTAGGTCGGGCGTTAGCGGCCCCGAGGCGCAGGCCGCAAGCAAGGCCGCGCTCGCGCTGATGAGCACGGGTGCAAGGCGGCGGCTGGGTGTCGTAGGCGTCATGGCGGCTCCCTGCAGGTAGGCATTGGCCCGAGAGCATAACCACGCCGCGCGGCCAGAATGCAGGCCATGAAATCCATTCGACTACGCGAAGGCAAAGAGCGCTCGCTGCTGCGCCACCACCCCTGGGTGTTTGAAGGAAGCGTTGCGCGCGGCGGCGCTGACCTTGGTGAGACCGTACGCGTGGAAGCCCACGACGGCCGCTTTCTGGCCTGGGGCGCGTTCAGCCCGAATTCACAGATTCGTGTGCGCGCGTGGAGCTTCGCAGAGGCCGAGCGCATCGACGCCGCCTTCTTCGCGCGGCGCATCACGCGTGCCGTGGCGCTGCGCGCGCGGTTGCACCTGCGCAGCAACGGCCAACGCCTGGTGCACGGTGAAGCCGACGGCTTGCCCGGGCTCATCGTGGACCGCTATGGCGACGTGTTGTGCGCGCAGTTTTCGTCGGCCGGGGTCGAGCGCTGGCGTGAGGTGATCGCCGACGCGCTGCTCGCGGCCACGGGCGCCCCGCGGCTCTATGAGCGCTCGGACACCGGCTCGCGCGGGCTTGAAGGCTTGCCTGCGCGCACGGGCTGGCTGCGCGGTGGTGTTGACAACGCAGGTGATACCGAACTAACGACGGAACTTAGCATCGACGAACACGGCTGGCGCCACACGCTCGACGTGGCCAGCGGCCACAAGACCGGCTACTACCTCGACCAGCGCGACAACCGCGCGCTCTTTGCGCAACTCGCGCGCGAGCTTGGCGTGAAGAGCGTGCTGAACTGCTACGCCTACACCGGCGGCTTCAGTGTGGCCGCACTCGCCGGTGGCGTGAGCAACGTCATCAGCGTCGATTCATCCGCGCCCGCGCTTGAGCGCGCGAGCCAGCATGTGCAGCTGAATAACTTCGATGAGACGCGCCATCACACGGTGGACGCCGACGTCAACCAGTACCTGCGCCAATGCTTGAGCGAAGGCCAGCGCTTCGACGCCATCGTGCTCGACCCGCCGAAGTTCGCGCCAAGTGCCTCGCATGCCGAGCGCGCGGCGCGGGCCTACAAAGACATCAACTTGTTGGCGCTCAAGCTGCTCAACCCGGGCGGGCTGCTGCTGACGTTTTCATGCTCGGGTGGCATCAGCGCCGACCTCTTCCACAAGATCGTGGCGGGCGCGGCGATGGACGCGATGGTCGACGGCGCGATCCTGCGCCGGCTCGAAGGTGCCAGCGACCACCCGACCACGCTGATGTTTCCTGAGGGGGAATACCTGAAGGGCTTGGTGGTCTTGCGCCAGGCTTAGGCTGAGCCGTCGCTTGGGCCGCGCGGCGCTGCGCTTTGCGGGACGTCCAGGCTCTCGAGATCGGCCAGATCCTTGAGCCGCCCGCCAACAGTTACTCAACCCCGATGGAGTTGAGTAACTCGGCAAACTATTTGAAGTCGCGGTTCAGCATGAGGCTGACTCGGGTTGCTGCCTTGCCAGGCTTGCTGGCGCAAGGTCTCGACGGCCGCCAGCCGCTCCTCAACGGTGCGGCTCAACCAGTAGGCGAGGTCGTCGCTGGCGGCCTTGAGCGTACTGCGGCGAACGGTCTTTTCCACAGCAAGGATGTTAGGCGACGCGACGCACTCACACCGGCAGCCGCGGATCAAACTTCGCGCGCTTGACGCTGAAAAACGCCTTCACGTTGCGCACGTTGGCGTCTTGCGTGAAGAGGCGCTGCACCAGCGCGTGGTAGGCGGGCATGTCGGCGGCGAAGACCACCAGCATGAAGTCGGGCCCCGGCGAGACGCGGTAGAGCTGCTGCACCGCGCTGTCTTGCACGGCGCGCGCTTCAAACGCCTCAAGATGTTCGGCGCCTTGCCGATCCAGAGTGATCTCCACCAACGCCGTGAGCCCATCACCCAGCGCCTGCGGCGAGAGGATGGCGATGCGGCGCTCGATGACACCGGCGTCGACGAGCCGGCGCACGCGGCGCAAGGCGGTGGCGGGCGAGGTTGCGGCGCGCACGGCAAGCTCCAGGTTGGAGAGCGAGGCGTCGCTTTGCAAGAGGCCCAGCAAGCGGCGGTCGGTGGCATCGAGATCCATCATGGTGAAAGTATTGCGCTAAATTGAAGCTTCTTTCAGCGAATGGTTGCACGGCAAAAGTTGATCGGTGATTTGATGCACAACCACGGCAAATGTTGATAGAAAACTTCACGCGATGCCGCCTAGCATCGGCTCCGGTTTGTGATTCCCGCCCCCCAAGGAGACCCCAACATGTGTGGCATCGTCGGCGCCGTCAGCACGCGCAACATCGTTCCCGTCCTCCTTGAAGGCCTGAAGCGGCTGGAATACCGGGGCTACGACTCCTGCGGCGTGGCCGTGCATCAGGGCGGCGAGCTCCGGCGCGCACGCAGCACCTCGCGCGTGGCCGAACTTGAAACCAACATCGCTAGCGAGCACATCGATTCCGGCACCGGCATCGCCCACACACGCTGGGCCACGCATGGCGCGCCGGCGGTGCACAACGCGCACCCGCATTTTTCTACCGGCCCGGGCGTGGCCAAAGTGGGCGAGCAGGCCAGCAACGGGCGCATCGCGCTGGTGCACAACGGCATCATCGAAAACCACGAAGAGCTGCGCGCTGAGCTGCAAGCTCGCGGCTTTGTGTTCACCAGCCAGACCGACACCGAGGTCATCGCCCACCTGGTGGAGCATCTCTACGAAGGCGACTTGCTTGACGCCGTGCAGCGCGCCGTGCCGCGCCTGCGGGGTGCGTACGCCATCGCCGTGTTCTGCCGCGACGAGCCGCAGCGTGTGATCGGTGCGCGGGCCGGCTCGCCGCTGGTACTGGGCCTGGGCACGGCTGGCGACGGCGCGAACTACATCGCCTCCGA
>JANMMH010000162.1:0-5730 GCA_031373055.1 Rubrivivax sp.
CCTCGCCGCGTTCAACCATCGAGTTAGCGTCCGAGTAGCGTGCGCGGACGTTGACCGTCACTTCGTCGGCAATGCCGAGTCGCGTCAGCAACGCTGCAACGCCGTTCGAACTGCTGGCGGATGTCGCAATGATCTTGGCCAGGCGCAGCGTCTGCCGCAGTGCGTCGGCCGTGCCGACGTCGGGCGCTGCGCTGCCCACGCGGATGCCGATGCCAGCCAGCACCAGGGCGAGCCTGCGCTCGGAACCCTGGACGATGCGCCCCTGCGCCATGAGGTCGGCGAGTCCTGTCGAGTTCAAGATGACGACATCGAATAGCGCGCCACCCCGCGGTTGTGCGCCGATGGTCGTCGGACCGTCGCCCTGCGACGAGCCGCTTGCGGTGACGACCGACATGCCAGATGTCCGCTCGAACTCCGGGATCAGTTCCTTGTAGGCTGCGGAAAATCCGCCCGAGCTGATCACCCGAAGCTGCGCGGCGGCCGGAACTGGATAAGCCAGGACCGCCGCGGGTACCAGTAAAGCCGCCCCACGAATTCGGGAACCGAAAGTCAACATCGCCGTCCTTGTGGTGGTATCGACCAACTGGAATCGAATGTGGTCGCGGCAATGCTAGGCCGTCCGGCGCCCGCTGAGGCTGCCGGATGATGGCTTGCACGAAGGGCTCCCGAAGTGGTGAGCGCGCACGGTCTTAGGCCGCGCGCTGCGCCTCAACCGCTCAGAATGCCGCCCCCTTTGTGTGCCCGCTGTTGCGGTACTTCGTCCTGGGCCAAGGCAAGAATCCGACCGGCCGCTTCAGGGCGGTGAATTCAGGGCCGCGGATGTCGGTTCAGAGTCGTCAAGAACCATTCGACTTGCCGCCCGGAAGCCGGCACCCGAGAGTGCCGAACAGCGCGCAAACGATGGGCCTCGGTGGTGCGGGTACAGCCTGGGGGTGTTCGATCTCGCACGCGGACGTGTGTTCGCTCTACAAGTACCTATCAGCGTGGCGCACCACACTAACGGCCCATGCCCACCACCGCCTCGGCCTCCATCTCCACCAGGTAGCCATCCCCCACCAAGGCCGCTACTTGAAGCAGGGTGTTGGCCGGCCTGATCTCGCCGAAGTAGCGGCCATGCACACGCGCCACGGCGTCGCAGTCGGCCACGTCCGTGAGGTAGACGCGGGTGCGCACCACGTCGGCCAGGCGGCCGCCCAGCGAGCTGATGGCGGCGGCGATCTTGTCCAGGATGTAGGTCGCCT
This sequence comes from Rubrivivax sp., assembly GCA_031373055.1. Classification (GTDB taxonomy): domain Bacteria; phylum Pseudomonadota; class Gammaproteobacteria; order Burkholderiales; family Burkholderiaceae_C; genus Rubrivivax. The sequence goes on from JANMMH010000162.1 coordinate 1,242, forward strand.
GCGCGGCAGCGTCGCCCGCGCCCACAAGCTGGCCGCTGCCGTGCGTGGCAGTGGTGCCTGAGACAAGGATGCGATCGCCCACACGCAGCGCGCGCGCGTAGCCGGCCAGCGGCTCCCACTGGCTGCCGCTGCTAACGCGCAAACGTTGCGGGGCTTCGTTGTTTGCACGCGGCACGGCTTCAGGCGTGAAGACAGGCGGCAGCGTGTCGAGGTGGTGGCTCAAGTCGCCCGAGGCGGTCAGGAATGGTGGCTTGCGGTATTCGTCACCGCAGTCACCGGCAATGCGCTGGGTGTGGCTGAAGGCTTGCGCCAGCAGCGCCAGGTCTTGGTCGTCGAGCGTGAAGGTGAAGAGACGCAGGTTGTCGCTGCGATGCTGGGCTTCACCCAAGCGCGCGCCCACGATGACGGCGGCCACCGCCGGCAGTTGCAACACCCAACGTGTGGCCACGTTGGCGATCGACACGCCATGCTTTTTCGCGATGGCCTGCGCCGCGCGCAGCACCTGTTGCAAGGCCGCCCAGCCGCCCACCGCCTGGATGAAGCGCTGGTACTTCATCTTGCTCCAATCGGCCACCTCAGCCGGCTCGCTAGCACCCAGCCAGCGCTCGCTCAAAAAACCACCTCCCAGCGAACCGTAGGCCAGCAGGCGCACGCCGCGTTCCTGGCATAGCTCGCTCATGGCTTCGGTCGCGCGCCGGTCCAGCAGCGAGAGGCAGACTTGGTTGCTGGCGATCGGAATGCCCTGCGAGAGCACCACACGCAGATGCTGGGTGTCGAAGTTGGTCAGGCCCAGGTGTTTGATCAGGCCTTCTTCGCGCAGCCGCGCAAGCTCCTCCAGCGCGTCCAGGTACTGCGGGTGTTCGAAGGTCCACCAGTGGAACTGCATCAGGTCTATGGCGGGCACACGCAGCCGGTCCAGCGCGCGCTGCACGCCCTCGCGCACGATGGCCGGCGACATCGGCCCCGGCTTGGGGCACCACTTGGTGAAGGCGCGCACGCCGTGCCCCGCCGGGCTTGTGAGCAGCTCGCCGGTGATGACTTCGGCCGAGCCGTAGTGGTCGGCCATGTCGAAGGCGTCGAAGCCGGCGTGTACGTACTCGGCCATGCTGGCTGCGGCTTGGACAGGGTCGAGTAGCGTGCCACCGCGTTCCATGTCGGCCACCTGCCACAAGCCGGTGACCACGCGTGGGATGTCGAGCCCGGGGGCGAGTGGGGTGCGTTGCATATCAGCATCGTAAAGCGACGCCACATGCCAATCAGCACGGATGCCTGCGCCGGTCATCGGTAGCACCGTCGGCTGGCTATCGGGCTCGGTGCGTGGCGGTGCACGGTACAGTGTCGCCAGGCCAAGCCAGCCCGGCTAGGCTGGGCGAGGCCTGACCTGATGTCCCGCCGCCGTTCAGCGCAAGCGCGAGACATCACAATCGAACCGGATCGGCGCCCTCAGGAAAGAACCGAGCATGTCTCAGTACCTTGGCCTCGTCTCGGTGGTCGTCAGTGACTACGACGAGGCCATCGCCTTCTATGTCGGGAAACTCGGCTTCACGCTGCGCGACGACACCTACCAAGCTGCTCAAGACAAGCGCTGGGTCGTCGTCTCACCACCCGGCGCAAAAGAGTCTTGCCTACTACTGGCACGCGCAACAAACGATCATCAGATTTCCCGTGTCGGTGACCAAACAGGAGGAAGAGTCTTCCTCTTCCTGTACACCGACGACTTCTGGCGAGACTTCAATGCGTACAAGGCCAAAGGCGTCGTCTTCGTTCGAGCGCCCAAGACAGAGGACTACGGGACAGTGGCGGTCTTCCAAGACCTACACGGGAACCAGTGGGATTTGGTGCAGCCCGCTGGTGCTGAGGCCACCGCGTGATGCCTGACCATTTGATGGAGCTGCAAGCTAATGGCTTGGCGCCACGCTGCTGACCACCGTTCAATTCAAAAGTTAGGCGTCGAAAGCCGATCGCTTTGTACATCGGAAACGCGTGAAAACCAGGACAGCCCCGTGCAGCGGCGGACAGCTGACGCTAACAACGCAGGCGCAGCCCATTCGAGTACACATTCGTGACTTTGCCAACCAGGCGCCATGAACAACATCAGCTTCCGCGTCGTCGACAAATTCCCCGAGCCAACGTTCTCCGCGCTTGTGGATGATGCGTTCGCAGACTACGAGCCATCGGAGTTGCTTACCGATGTCGCCAACGAGGAGACAGCGTCTCGGCAGGGAGCAGTCAACGCGGTTCAAGCAGGCGATCTGCGCATTGCTGCGTTTCGAGATGATGTGCGACGTTCGAGCGTCCGGAAGGCGCGAGCCTGCTCTACATGCTCAATTCAGGGGTTGCACCGGCGCAGCGCCGAACTGGGGTCTACACAGAGCTGGCGCGACGGGTCATTGAGCACGCAGGATCGCTGGGCTACGCAGCCATCCTGTCGCGGCACACGGCGAACAACAACGCCGTCATCGTTGCAAAACTCAAGCTCGGCTTCTTTGCATCCGGCTTCGAATACTCAGAGGTCTACGGCCCCTTGGTTCGGCTCACCTATCTGCTCGGTGAGCTGCGACGCACGTTGCACCGCACGCGTGCGTCACCGATCCGTCGTGCGAAGCGCCGTGACGCGTAGCCAAGATCAGCGAATGCTCTCGCGGAGCATGTTGCTGCCAATGGCCTGTATCGGCATTTCAGACGAATTGCACAGGACGAAGATTCCCATGCGCTTGCTCGGAATCCAACTGAAACTTGAAGTGAAGCCAGGGAACGAGCCCAAATGAGAAGCCAAGTCCAGCCCATGTTCTTGCTCGCGCACAAGGCCAAAGGCATAGTCGATTGCACTGCCGTCCAAGAGGGCACCACGCTCCAACAGCCGCTGCCCTAATCGTGGACTCTGGGCGATGGCATCTGGGTCTTCAAAGATGCGCACCCACTTCCCCATGTCATGGATGGTCGTCAGCAGTCCGCCGGCACCAACCTGCGTGTACAAGGTCTTCACAGCCTGATACGTGCCCCGGCCTTCCCCGGTGTAACCGATGGCATAGCGCGGCACGACTTCGGCAGCGTCGTCGAAGAAGCGTGTGTCTGTCATTCCAAGTGGCTCAAAGAGAGTCACCCGCGCAAAGTTGCGCAGCGAATCTCCTGATGCACGACGAACGATTTCGCCGAGCAGGAAGTAGTTCGAATTGCTGTATGCGAACACCCGGCCCGCAGGGAACGTTGTTCGTTGATTCGCGAGCATGCCGACGATTTCATCAGGTGAGTGGGCGTCGTGAAGCGTGCCGGCCCGCACCAGCAAGCCAAGAAAATCGGGAAGGCCGCTGGTGTGGTGCATCAGGTTGCGGATCGTGATCGGCGGTGAATACGCTGGCAGCTCAGGGACATGGCGGCGGATGTCATCGTCCAGCGCGGCCTTCCCCTGGTCGATGAGGCGCAGCATGGCGGCGGCAGTGAACTGCTTGGATACCGAAGCTGCATAGAAGACCGTGTTCGGCTCGATGGGCACACGGCGCTCGATGTTCGCAAGGCCAAACCCGCGCCGCGCCAGCCAGCGGCCGTTTTCAGTGACCCCTACAGCGCAGCCGGGCACGTTCCCTTTCGTCCAGGGCCTGAAGACACGGTCCAGCCTTGACTGAAGTGATACCGCCTCGGCCGCGTGCGCGGCATAGAGCGGCACCATGAAGGCAATGACCCCCGCTGTGATCCACCGTTTCATGTGGGCTCATCCTGGCACAGAGACGCCAGCGCTGCAATGTGAATGCGTACAGTCGCGAGAACCAATGAAACGCTGCGAATCGGCCAGTTGCCTATCTACGGGCTACGCCGGGAGCGACGCGTAGCCCTGAAGACGCAGGCAACTGCCACGTCAGCACAAGTCGCTGCATTGGGTCAACTCATCATCAGCCGCTTCGCCCTTGAGGGCGGTCACTAGGCGTTCAGACGGCCCCGCCTCACCTCAAACGTTAGCGAGCGCAGTAGCCTTCAACGTGCCGGCAACTTGGCCTGCACCGCCTGCACTTCTTCCGTGCTCATTTGGCCCACGGTGGTGACTTCACCATTCACCAATTTCCAGGTGCGGAAGGGGCCCACGATGTCGCCGACCTTGTCGAATTCCACCGCGCCGATGACGCCCACGTAGCGCACGGCTTTCTTCTCGCGGATGAGTTGCAGCGCGCGTTTGAAGCCGTCGAGACCGGCATGCACCACTTCACCACCGGGCGCGGTGATGCGGCGGATGGAGTCGCGAATGGCGGCTGCTTCAAACTTGCCCGCGTGCGCAATGGCCAATGCCAGGATGGCGCCCGCGTCAAACGCGCGGTCGGCGGCTGGCGCGCCGGCGTCGAAGCCGCCGCTCATGGCCGGGTAGGCTTTGGCGAAGTACTCGGTGGACGCCGTGCGGCTGGTGCCAGAGCTCGTGCCGTAGGCGTCGTTCAGGAATTGCGCTCCCACGCCTTTGATGAAGTCGGCTGAGTTCATGCCGTCGTTGAAGAGGAACTTGCGC
>JANMMH010000574.1:0-3314 GCA_031373055.1 Rubrivivax sp.
GGCAGCGGCCGCTACATCGACGCCGACGTGCCGATGAACTGGCTGCAGCACTATGAAAACATACTGGACTACGGCCACTTCATGTGGCTGCATTACTTCCACAGTGGCCCGCAATTCGGCTCGCGTTACGGCGAGCTCGACAAGCTCGACTTCCAGCCCTGGCAGCGCATGGCGCAGGTGAGCTGGCGCACCACGGCGCGTTGTGTGACGAGTGAGCGCATGCAAGTCATCCCCGACGGCCGCACCTTGCGCACGCTGGTCGAAACCGTGCTGCCCGGCGTGCGCGGCGTGCCCAACCCTTTTGGGGTGCCCGGGCGCATCGACAACCTCGGCTTCGTGCTGCCCGTGGACGACACGCACCTGCGTATCTTCAACGTGCTGCGTGGCACGGGCGATGGCTTCTTCCAGCAGCTGCGCGCCTCGCGTGGTGAGCGTGAGAAGCATGCTGAGGCAGACCCGCTGTACTTCCAAACCCACCCCGGCGACTGGGAAGCACAGGGCAGCCAGGGCGCCATCACGCTGCACTCGGAAGAACACCTGGCGACGAGTGATCGCGGCGTGGCCATGCTGCGCAGGCTGCTCAAACAGCAGCTCGACGCCGTGGCCGCAGGGCGCGACCCGCTGGGTGTGGCCTTTACGCCGGGAACTGAGTTGGTTGAATTCGAGGCAGGGCAGTTTTTGACCGACACCGCCGTGAACACACCAGGAGACAGCGTATGACGAACGTTAGCCACTTCAATCGCCGGCATGCCTTGGTGGCCGGCGCGTCGCTGGCGATGCTGGGTCGCAGCGACGCGCAACCCAGTGCCAGCGCGTTTCCGAACAAGCTCATCCGCATCGTCACGCCCTTCGCGGCGGGCGGCGCCATTGACGTGCTGTGCCGCGTCATCGCCGAGCGCTTGTCTGGCCAACTGGGCCAGCAGGTGCTGGTCGATCCGAAGCCCGGCGCCAGCACGATCGTCGGCGCTGACATCGTGGCCAAAGCGCCCGCTGATGGCTACACACTGCTCATCACCACCAGCGGCACGCTCATCAGCAACGTGGTGTTCTTCAACAAGCTGCCCTACGCGGCCAAAGACTTTGTGCCCATCACCCAAATCTCCCTGGGCAGCGTGATCCTGGTGGCGCCAGGCACGGCGACCTACAGCAACCTCAAAGAGTTCGCCGCCTGGGCCAAAGCGCAGGGCCGGCCGATCAGTTTTGCCAGCTGGGGCATAGGCACTTCGGGCCACATGTTCGGTGAACTCTTGAAGAAGAACTACGGCATCGAGCTCAACCACGTGCCCTACCGCGGCGACGTGCAGGCTTATGCTGACGTGCGCGGCGGCACGCTCGATGTCGCCTTCGGCAGCCCCGTGAGCGCGCGGCCGATGATCGCCGCCGGCCACGTCAAAGCCATTGGCATGACCGGCCCACGCCGGCCCGCCGCCATGCCCAACCTGGCGCTCTTTTCCGAGCAAGGCTTCAACGGTTTCGAGCTCGCCGGCTTCGTGGCGGCCTACGCGCCCGCGGGCACGCCACGCGCCATCGTCGACAAACTCTCCGCCGAGTTCGTCAAAGCTATTCGTCATCCGGAGGTGACAGCGCGCATGCTCGAACAAGGCCAGGAGCCCATCGCCAACACGCCCGACGAGGCCGAGCGCGCCTATGCGCAAGAGTTCCCGAAGTGGGAAGCGATGATCAAGTCCACCGGTGTGACGGTGACGCAGTAGTGAGCCCACCGCGCGACGCGCTGGGCTGGCGGCGCAAGTTCGCGGTGTTGGTGCCGTCGACCAACACCATCGTGCAGCCCGAGTTCGATGCCATGCGGCCGGTTGGCGTGACCAACCATGTCAGCCGCATCCGCATCCCCAACATCGCGCTCCACAGCAACGAAGACTTCGCAAGACTCATCGAGCTCATCGCGCTGGCACAAGACGATGCCATCGACTCGGTGATGTCCTGCGAGCCCGACCAACTGGTGATGGGCATCTCGGTCGAGACCTTCTGGCAAGGCCGCGAGGCCAGCGCCAGGCTCAAGGCGCAGTTGCTGGCGAAGACCGGCCTGCTCGTGACGATGGGCTCGGAGGCTTGTTGCGCGGCGCTGGACGTCTTCAAGGCCAAGCGCATTGCCGTGCTCACGCCGTACCAGCCCATTGGTGATCAAAACGTGGTGCGCTTCTTCGAAGAAAGCGGCTACCAGGTGCGGCGCATCCGCGGCCTGCGCTGCGCCAGCCCCGTGGCCACGGCCCAGGTGGATGCGGCTACGCTAACGTCTGAGGTGATGGCACTTGATGGTGATGACATCGACGCCGTGGTGCAGCTGGGCACCAACCTGGCGATGGTGCAGGTGGCGGCCTTGGCCGAGCAGACCCTGGGCAAGCCGGTGCTGGCGGTGAATGCCGCGCTGTATTGGCATGCCCTGCGCAGCGGCGGCATCGACGACCAGCGCAGCGGTTTTGGCCGTCTGCTCGAACGGCATTAAGCGGCTGAAAGGCTGTACGACTATCGCGTTAACCCGAGCTTTCTGTTTCGCAGATAGCTCGGGTGCGGTGGATTGAATTTCACTTCGACGGCGCGGGTGACTATGGTCGCCAGCTGCCGTTTCCCGATGGGTCAGTCATCACGGGCGCGCGGCATGTCAAGCGTTCTTCCGCCGCATCACAGGAGGCTCCATCCATGAACCGTTTCGCACCCACACTGGCCGGCACCGCCGCCTTCGTTTTTCTCAGCACGCTGCCGGCTCTGGCGCAAAAGGCGCAATTGCAAAAGATCGGCAAAGCCGAAGGCCAGGTCGATATCGTGGCCTGGCCGGGCTACATCGAACGCGGCGCCACCGACAAGAATTTCAATTGGGTCACCGATTTTGAGAAGAAGAGCGGCTGCAAGGTCAACGTCAAGACCGCCGGCACCTCGGACGAAATGGTGGCGCTGATGAACGAAGGCGGCTTCGACCTCGTCACCGCCTCAGGCGACGCCAGCACGCGGCTCATCCGCGGCAAGAAAGTGCAGGCCATCAACATCGGCCTGGTGCCGAGCTACAAAAACATTGACGCTCGCTTGCAGAAGGCGCCGTGGCACACCGAAGGGGGCACGCATTACGGCGTGCCCTACCAGTGGGGCTGGAACGTGCTCATGTACAACACGACGGTCTTCAAGGACAAGCCGCCCACCAGCTGGTCCGTCGTCTTCGAAGAGCAAAACCTGCCCGACGGCAAGAGCAACAAAGGCCGCGTGCAGGCCTTTGACGGCCCCATCTACATTGCCGACGCCGCCCTGTACCTGATGAAGAAAAACCCGGCGCTGGGCATCAAAGACCCCTACGAGTTGAACGA
>JANMMH010000589.1:0-3520 GCA_031373055.1 Rubrivivax sp.
AGGCGCACGCGCAAGAACTCGCGGCGTTTGTCGGGCTTGGGCCAGTCAAACGCTGCCACCAAAGGCAGCGCCGGTGCGGCGGTGGCCGGCATGCCTTGCAGCACCCGCAGCACGGGTGTGACGGCGAGCAAGAAGGTCACGAAGCTCGACACCGGGTTGCCCGGCAGCCCGATGAAAAGCGCCGAGCTGCCGTCACCACGGCGCATCGACCCAAAAGCCAGCGGCTTGCCGGGCTTGATGGCGATCTGCCAGTTCTCAAGCAGGCCCTCGGCCAGTGCTGCGGGGCGCAGGTGGTCTTCTTCACCGGCGGAGACACCACCTGAGGTGATGATGAGATCACTCACGCGCGCAGCCTCGCGCAGCGCATCGCGTGTGGCGTCCAGGCGGTCGGGCACGATGCCCAAGTCGGTCACTTCACCACCCGCCGCCAGCACCAGGCCACGCAAGGTGTAGCGGTTGCTGTTGTAGATCGCACCGGGCGGCAGCGGCTGGCCCGGCATCACGAGCTCGTCACCCGTCGAGAAAATGGCCACGCGTGGCTTGCGCAGCACGCTCAACGTGGCCGCGCCGACCGAGGCCGCCATGCCCAGTGCCTGAGGCGTTAGCCGCAAGCCGGCGTGCAGCACGGTGGCGCCGCTGGCCACGTCTTCACCGCGTCGGCGTATCCACTGGCCGGCGCGCGGAGCGGCCATGACGCGCACGGTCCCCAGGCCATCACCCGTCACGGCCTCGCATTGCTCTTGCATGACCACCGCGTCGGCGCCCGCTGGCACATGGGCGCCGGTAAAGATGCGCGCGGCCGTGCCGGGCAGCAAGGCCGCGCCGACCACGCCTGCAGGGATGCGCTGCGACACAGGCAGCAGCGTGCCCGCCGCCGGCACATCCGCCGCGCGCATCGCATAACCGTCCATCGAGGTGTTGTCTTGCGGCGGCACGTCCAGGCCCGAGCGCACTTCGCGCGCCAGCACGCGGCCCAGTGCGTCGAAGGTGCTCAGCTCATCGATCTGCGTGATGGCGTGCGGCGTTGCGCCACTCACCAGCCGCGCCAGCGCGTCGTCAAGACTGAGCAGCGGTCGCGTGTCAGCCATGGTGCGCGTAGCTGTGGCGCTCGCCGCTGGCGAGCAGGAATGCGGCGACACCGGCCACGTCGTCCAGCGCAAACACCGGCCGCGCAGTCGGCTCGGGCAGCGCGGCTGGATCGTCGGTGACGATGGCCACGACAAAGGGGTCGACGGGGTATTGCGCCGGGCGGTCACCGCCAGCGCGCCAAAGCTCGATGCGCAAAAGGTCGGCGTGTTTGAAGCCTTCCACCAACGCCCAGTCGACCTCAGCCAACTCAGCCAGCAACTGGTGCACGCTGGGCTCGCCCTCGACCTCATATTCACGCACCTTGGCCAAGCGGTTCTTGGAGGCGATGACGACTTCAAACGCACCCGCCTCGCGCATACGCCAGCTGTCTTTACCGGGGATGTCGATCTCAAAACCATGGCCCGCATGTTTGACCACCGAGACGCGCTGCCCCGCCGCTCTGAGTGCCCGCAGCACGCCTTCAATCAACGTCGTCTTACCCGCGCCCGAGGCGCCACAGAAACCGCAGACCTTCATGCCGCCACGTTCGCTTCGATATAACGTTTGACCTGAGCAGCGTCTGCCGGCATCAGCGTGAAGCGCCGGTGCAGTGCTTCGATGCCCGACAGCGCGGGCGGCAATACCGGGTCGCGCCCCAAGGCTTCGCGGATCGTGGCCGCGAACTTGGCCGGCAGCGCGGTTTCCAGCACCAGCATCGGCACGCCGGCCTCGACATATTCGCGCGCGACCTTCAGGCCGTCGGCGGTGTGGGTATCGATCACGGTGGCAAAGCGCGCGTCGGTGTCACGGATGGTGGCCAGGCGGTCGGCGTGCGTGCTGCGGCCTGAGACAAAACCGAAGCTCGCGGCGGGCGCGAATTCGGCCGGCGTCAATGTGAAGCCGCCTTGTCTAGCAAGCCCCGCGCCGAAGAGCTCGGCCACTTTCGCGCCGTCGCGTGCGAGCAGGTCGAAGACGAAGCGCTCGAAGTTCGAGGCCTTGCTGATGTCCATTGACGGGCTCGATGTCTCATGCGTCTCGGCGCTCGTGCGCACGCGGTAACTGCCGGTGCGAAAGAACTCGTCGAGCACGTCGTTTTCGTTGGTCGCCAGTACCAGGCGCTTGATCGGCAAACCCATCAAGCGCGCCACATGCCCGGCGCAGATATTGCCGAAATTGCCCGACGGCACGGTGAAGCTGACCTGCTCTGCGTTCGACTTTGTCGCTTGGAAGTAGCCCGCGAAGTAGTAGACGACTTGCGCCAGCAGGCGCGCCCAGTTGATCGAATTCACCGTGCCGATGCGGTGGCGGCGCTTGAAGTCCAGATCGTTACTGACGGCCTTCACGATGTCCTGGCAGTCGTCAAACACACCCTCCACCGTGATGTTATGAATGTTGGCGTCTTGCAGGCTGAACATCTGCGCTTGCTGGAACGGGCTCATGCGCCCGTGCGGGCTGAGCATGAAGACGCGCACGCCCTTCTTGCCGCGCATGGCGTATTCGGCTGCACTGCCGGTGTCGCCCGAGGTCGCGCCCAGGATGTTGAGTTCTTCGCCACGGCGCGCGAGCTCAAACTCGAACAAGTGGCCCAGCAGCTGCATGGCCATGTCTTTGAACGCCAGCGTCGGGCCGTTGGACAGGCCTTGCAGGAACACGCCGTCTTCAAGCTTGGTTAGCGGCGTGATCTGCGGCGTACCGAAGGAGGCTTGCGTGTAGGTGACGTGGCACAGGCGTTTGAGGTCGCTTGCTGGGATGTCGTCGATGTAGAGGCTGAGGATCTCGAAGGCCAGGTCGGCGTAGCTCAGACCGCGCCAGCGCGCCAGCGCGGCGGTGTCGACATGCGGGTACGAAGCTGGCAAGTACAGCCCGCCGTCGGGCGCCAGGCCTTCGAGCAAGATGTCGCAAAAGCCGCGCGGGGACTTGTCGCCGCGGGTGGACAGGTACTTCACTTCAACTCTTCCTTGCGTATCCGCACGATCGGCGCCAGCACGGTCGGCAAGGCCTGCATCTTCACCAGCGCGGCCTTCATGCGGCCTTCCACCGTGTCGTGCGTCAGGATGATGAGGTCGGTCTGCTTCTCGCCTTCAGCACTTTCGCGCTGCAACACCGCGTCGATGGAAATGTCATGCTCGGCAAGGACGGCGGTGATGCGCGCCAGCACGCCGGTTTGGTCGGCCACTTGCAAGCGCAAATAGAAGGCGGTGACGACGCCGTCGATGTGCAGGATCGGTGTGTCTTGCATGGCACCCGGCTGGAAGGCCAGGTGCGGCACGCGGTGGTCGGGGTCGGCGGTGTGCAGGCGTGTGATGTCCACCAGATCAGCCACCACCGCGCTGGCAGTGGGCTCGGCGCCTGCGCCTTTGCCGTAGTACATGGTGGTGCCGACGGCGTCGCCCTGCACCATCACCGCGTTCATGGCGCCTTCCACACTGGCGATGAGGCGGGACGCGGGGAC
>JANMMH010000181.1:0-3191 GCA_031373055.1 Rubrivivax sp.
CCCTGCCTGAGCGCGGCGCGCTGCCGCTCTTGGACGGCCAGGCCTTGCAGCTGCTGGCCGGGCCCGAGCGCATCGAGGCCGGTTGGTGGGATCAAAACGAAGCCGGTACAGGTGTTGGTGCAGATACAGGCGCAGGCGCCGGCCTGGCCACGCGCGACTACTTCGTGGCCCAAAGTAGCAGCGGCGCGCTGGTGTGGATCTACCGCACGCGGCTGCCGGCGGTGGCGGCCAGCGAGCAAGCTGGCTGGTTCTTGCACGGCCGCTTCGGTTGAGCGTTCGGCTTAAACCAAGCTTGAAACTTCAGGCCAAAATCGCGCGAAAGGCGCCGCCATGGAAATCTTCGACTACGACAACATCCTGCTCTTGCCACGCAAATGCCGCGTGCAAAGCCGCAGCGAATGCGACCCCTCGGTGGACTTCGGCGGGCGGCGCTTCATGCTGCACGTGGTGCCGTCGAACATGAAGACGGTGATCGACGAGCCCATCAGCGAAAGCCTGGCGCGCAGCGGCCACTTCTACGTCATGCACCGCTTCGACCTCGATAACGTGGCCTACGCCAAGCGCATGCGCGACAAGGGCCTCTTTGTGTCGATCAGCTCGGGCGTGCGCGCGGCCGACCACGCCGTCATCGACCGCCTGGCGGCCGAGGGCGTGGGCGCCGACTACATCACCATCGACATCGCACATGGCCACGCCGACAGCGTCAAGCACACCATCGAGCACATCAAGACGCGGCTGCCGCAAAGCTTCGTCATCGCCGGCAACGTGGCCACGCCCGAAGCCGTGATCGACCTCGAAAACTGGGGTGCGGATGCGACCAAGGTCGGCGTCGGCCCGGGCAAGGTCTGCATCACCAAGCTGAAGACGGGGTTTGGCACCGGCGGCTGGCAGCTCTCGGCCTTGAAGTGGTGCGCGCGCGTGGCCACCAAACCCATCATTGCCGACGGCGGCATACGCCACCACGGCGACATCGCCAAGAGCGTGCGCTTTGGTGCCGCCATGGTCATGGTCGGCTCGCTCTTCGCCGGGCACGAAGAGTCGCCCGGGCAGACGGTCGAGGTCGACGGCAAGCGCTACAAGGAGTACTACGGCTCGGCCAGCGACTTCAACAAGGGCGAGTACAAACACGTCGAAGGCAAGCGCATCCTCGAGCCCATCAAAGGCCACCTCGTCGACACGCTGCGCGAGATGCGCGAAGACCTGCAAAGCTCCATCAGCTACGGCGGCGGGCGTGCGCTGGCCGACTTGAAGAAGGTCAACTATGTGGTTCTGGGCGGCGAAAACGCGGGCGAGCACTTGTTCATGTAGGCCCGTCTGCACAGGGCCGCCTCCTACAATCGGTGCCCTTTCCAAGGTTTCCAAGGCCCATGCGCCGCACCGCCGCGCACCCCACCATGACCGAGCTTGCCAAGTCCTTCGACCCCGCCGCGATTGAGGCGCGCTGGGCCCCGCTGTGGGACCACAACCCGCAGCATGCGCCGACGCTCGATGCGGCCAAGCCATCGTTTTCGATCCAGCTGCCGCCGCCCAACGTCACCGGCACGCTGCACATGGGCCATGCCTTCAACCAAACGGTGATGGACGCCCTGACGCGCTACCACCGCATGCGCGGCTTCAATACGCTGTGGCTGCCGGGCACCGACCACGCCGGCATCGCCACGCAGATCGTCGTCGAGCGCCAGCTGCAAGAAGCCGGCCTCTCGCGCCATGAGCTCGGGCGCAAGAATTTCGTGGCGCAGGTGTGGGACTGGAAGGCCAGCTCGGGCGCCACCATCACGCGCCAGATGCGCCGCATGGGCGACTCGGTGGACTGGTCGCGTGAGTACTTCACCATGGACGACAAGCTCTCGAAGGTGGTCACCGAAACCTTTGTGCGTCTCTTTGACGAAGGCCTGATCTACCGTGGCAAGCGCCTGGTGAGCTGGGACCCGGTGTTGAAAACAGCGGTGTCGGACCTGGAGGTCGAGAGCGAAGAAGAAGACGGGCACCTGTGGCTCATCCGCTACCCGCTGGAAGACGGCTCAGGTAGCGTGGTCGTGGCCACCACCCGCCCCGAGACCATGCTCGGCGACACGGCCGTCATGGTCCACCCTGAAGATGAGCGCTATCAGTCCTTGATCGGCAAGCGCGTGCTGCTGCCGCTGTGCGACCGCAGCATCCCAGTGATTGCCGACACCTACGTCGACCGCGCCTTCGGCACCGGCGTCGTGAAGGTCACCCCCGCGCACGACGTCAACGACTTCGCGGTGGGCCAGCGCCACGGCCTGCCGATGATCGGCGTGCTGGCCCTGGACGCCAGCATCAACGAGCACGCCCCCGCCGCCTACCGTGGCCTGGACCGCTTCGTGGCGCGCAAAATAGTCGTGGCCGACCTCGACGCGCTGGGCCTTTTGGTCGAGACCAAGAAGCACAAGCTGATGGTGCCGCGCTGCGAGCGCACCGGGCAGATCATCGAGCCGATGCTCACCGACCAGTGGTTCGTCGCCGTCAACAAACCCGGCGCCGATGGCACGAGCATCGCAGCCAAAGCCATCGCGGCGGTCGACAGCGGCCAGGTGCGTTTCGTGCCCGAGCAGTGGGTCAACACCTACCACCACTGGATGCACAACATCCAGGACTGGTGCATCAGCCGCCAGCTCTGGTGGGGCCATCAGATCCCGGCCTGGTACGGCAGTGGCGGCGAGCTCTTTGTGGCGCGTGATGAAGGCGAGGCGCGCGTGCGTGCGGCCGCTGCGGGCTACACGGGCGAGCTCAAGCGTGACGAGGACGTGCTCGACACCTGGTACTCGTCGGCGCTGGTGCCTTTCTCGTCACTCGGTTGGCCCGAAAAAACCATCGAGCAGGATCTTTTCCTGCCCAGCAGCGTGCTCGTCACGGGCTTTGACATCATCTTTTTCTGGGTCGCCCGGATGATCATGATGACGACGCACTTCACCGGCAAGGTGCCCTTCCGCGACGTCTACATCCACGGCCTGGTGCGCGACGCGCAGGGCAAGAAGATGAGCAAGAGCGAAGGCAACGTGCTCGACCCGGTGGACTTGATCGACGGTATCGCGTTGGCACCCTTGCTCGACAAACGCAGCACCGGTCTGCGCAAGCCCGAGACGGCGCCGCGTGTGCGCAAGGAAACCGAAAAGGAATTCCCCGAGGGCATTCCCGGCTACGGCGCCGACGCACTGCGCTTCACCATG
>JANMMH010000656.1:0-5288 GCA_031373055.1 Rubrivivax sp.
CGGCATCCTGGTCGCCACGCTGCTGAACCACGCGCTGGCCTCGGCGCTGGGTGCGTGGCTGGCCACGGCACTCAACCCGCAGTGGCTGCGCTGGGGCTTGGGTCTGAGTTTCATCGCCGTGGCGCTGTGGCTGCTGGTGCCGGATAACGTTGACGATGTGCGGGCTGGAAGCGGCTCGCGCTGGGGCGTGTTCGGCATCACCGTGATCGCGTTCTTCCTCGCCGAGATGGGCGACAAAACACAGATCGCCACCGTCATGCTGGCCGCGCGCTATGAGTCGCTGTGGCTGGTGACGGCGGGCACCACGCTCGGGATGCTCATCGCCAACGTGCCCGCCGTGCTGCTGGGTGAACGCATCATGCGTTGGCTGCCGGTCGTGTGGGTGCACCGCGTGGCGGCGGCGGTGTTCGCGCTGATGGGTGTGGCGCTGTTGTGGTCAGCCTCATAAAAACGTCAATGCCCTCGGCGCCGATTCGCGCGCGAGCGCCGGGGCGGATCACCGGGTTCCGCTCATGTCCTCCGTCGTCGGCTTTGCCTCCTCCTCCTCCTTTACTTCGCTCCACCCGGCGACCCACCCCGTCGCTCACACCACCACCTCGGCGCTCGGACCTGTTGGGGCGCCGCACTGGTGGTGGCTGGCGAGGGCGTTGGGTATGGGGTGGAGCGAAGTAAAGGGGGAGGCCGGGTACCCCCGGCCGGAGGACATGAGCGCAACCCCATACCCAACGGCCTCGCTAGTCCGCACGCTACTGGCCGAATGTCTTCGACCGACCGCGCGTAACGGCAGCTCCCTGCGCGAACGCGCCGGGCGCCAATGGCGGCCAGCGATGCTCTCAGGCGGCTTGTGAGCCCCGGTGCGCCCAGCCCGTGGTGCGCTTTTCGATCCACGAGAACAGCTCGTACATGGCCATCGCCATCGCGCCGATGGTCACGAGGCCAGCAAAGGCCAGCGGCATGCGCTGCTGGCTGCCGGCGCTTTGCATCAGGTAGCCAATGCCCGAGTCGCCCGCGGTCATCTCGGCCAGCACGGTGCCGACAAACGCGAGCGTGATGGCGACCTTCAGCGAAGCGTAGAAGTAGGGCATCGACCGCGGCAGGCCGATCTTCACCAGCACGTCCCAGCGCTTGGCGCCCAGCACACGCAGCACGTCTTCCAGCTCGGGCTCCAGCGTGGCCAGGCCGGTGGCGATGTTCACGGTGATGGGGAAGAAGGAGATCAGGAACGCGGTCAGGATGCCGGGCCCCAGGCCGATGCCGAACCAAACCACCAGGATGGGCACGACGGCGGCTTTGGGCACGGCGTTGAAGGCGACCATCAGCGGGTAGAGGGCGGTGTAGGCCAGGCGCGAGCTGCCGATCAGGAACCCGAGCATCACGCCGATGACGATGGCGAGACCAAAGCCGAGCATGGTGACCCAGAAGGTCTTCCAAGCGGCTTCAAAGAGTGGGCCGCTGAACTCGAAGAATTGCAGCGTGATCTGCCAAGGGCTGGGGAAGATGAAGTCGGGGATGCTGAAGGCGACCACGACGAGCTGCCACAGCAGCAGGATGGCTGCCAGCACGACCAGCGGGGACCAGCGCTCCAAGGTCTTGGTGATCTTCATGTTGCGCCTTTCATGACGTCACCGCGGTTGTCTTACGGATGGCGCCAATGTGCCCGCGCAGCTCATGCACGATGTCGGTGAACTGCGGCGTGTAGGTCACTTCCAGGTCGCGCGGGCGCGGCAGGTCGATGTCGCGCTGCACGACGAAGCGGCCTGGGCTCTTGCTCATCACATAGACCTTGTCTGCGAGGAACACGCTCTCGCGCAGATCGTGTGTGACCAGGATGACGTTGAACTTCTGCGCCGCGTGCAGGTCGCGCAGCGCGCACCACAGCTCTTCGCGCGTGAAGGCGTCGAGCGCACCGAAGGGCTCGTCCAGCAGCAGCATCTTGGGCTCGTGCACGAGCGCGCGGCAAATGCTGGCGCGCTGCTGCATGCCGCCCGAGAGCGGCCAGGGGAACTTGTCGGCATAGCCGTCCAAGCCCACGCTCTTGAGCAGATCGCGCGCTTTGGCTTCGTATTCCTTGCGCTTACGTTTGAAGTTAGAGCGGTAGGGCTCGACGATTTCCAGCGGCAGCAGCACGTTGTCCAGCGTCGTGCGCCAGGGCAGCAGGCTCGGCGCCTGGAACGCCATGCCGCTGATCTTCAAAGGGCCGGTGACGGGCGCGCCGTCGATGTGGATACTGCCGCGGCTGGGCATCTTCAGCCCAGTGGTGAGCTTCATGAAGGTCGACTTGCCGCAGCCCGAAGGCCCGACGATGGCGATGAAGTCGCCCTGGCTCATTTGCAGCGAGATGTCTTCGACTGCAAAGTGGTTCTGGGCCAGCAGCTCGTCGTTGTAGGCGAGCCAGACGTTTTTGAAATCGACGAAGTGGGTCATCGGCTGCCTTGTTCCCCCCCCCTGCAAAAGGAGAGGGAGTGAGTTACTTCTTCAGCGGCGGCAGGATGTTCAGCTCAGCCTTGCTCGGCAAAAACGCGTCGTTCCACACCGCCCCAGCATCCACGCGCGTCTTGGTGTTGAAAGCATCTGAGACCTGCGAGGCCATCAGCGACAAGCGCCCGGGGTTGACCACGCCAAAGCCTTCGCTGCGCGCGTCGGGGCTGGCCACCACCGAGTCGATGGCCAGGCGCAGGCGGCGCTTTTCCAGGTCGACGTTGATGATGCCGTCGCGTGCCTTCACGTACTCGATGGCGGCGTCGGGGTTGGCCATCACTTCCTTGGCGCCTTTGGTGAAGGCCAGCAAGAAGGCCTTCACGGCGGCAGGGTTCTCTTTGATGATCTTGGGCGTGGCGATGATGACGTTGCCGTACAGACGCACGCCATAAGCCGGGTAGGGCAGGATCACGATGTCTTCAGCCTTCACGCCACGCGCTTCGAGGTTGAGCAAGGACGTGAACGAAAAGCCCGTGATGGCGTCGACGTCACCGCGCGCGAGCATGGTTTCTCGCAGCGGCGGGTCCATCGTGGTCCAGACCACGCTGCCGATGCCGTTGGCCTTCTGGAAGATCGGGAAGGCACGCCGCCCGGCGTCAAACACCGGCGCGCCGACCTTCTTGCCGTTCAGGTCGGCAGGCTTGGTGATGCCGCTCTTCTTGAGGGTTAGCACCGCCGCCGGCGTGTTGTTGTAGACCATCATCACGGCCACGGGTTTGTTCGGTGCGTCGGGGTTGTTGGCGTGGAACTCCATCAGCGCGGCCAAATCGGCAAAACCGATGTCGTAGGTGCCCGAGGCCACACGCTGCACGGTGCCGCCCGAGCCGTTGCCGGCGTCGATGGTCACGTCCAGACCCGCAGCCTTGTAGTGGCCTTTGGCGGCGGCGCCGAGGAAGAGCGCCGCCGGGCCTTCAAAGCGCCAGTCGAGCTGGAATTTGATGGGTGTTTGGGCCTGCGCGGGCAGTGCCAAAAGCGTAGCGGCGGCGGTGGCGGCCCAAAGCAGGCTGCGGCGGGTAGTTGAGGCGAGGGTCATCAAAAAGCTCCGGTGGCAAAGTGTTCGCAGAGCATTGTGCAAGTTGCGTGCTCACTTGGCCCTTGGGGCTTGCACCACAAGCGGGCGATTGATGGCTGGAGCAGGTCGAACAAGGTGCGCGCATTCACCTTGCTGGCGCACCTCGCGTTGGGCGCCACCACCGTTCGCGGCCCCGTGCATGAAAGCCCACAGGCCCGCTGCCGCAGCCGCAGGCGCCGGGGCAGGGTTATGGGGCTGCCGTCGCCGCCGCAGCGTCGTTGTCGCGGCTCCACTGCCGGCCGGGCACGGCGGCCAGCAGCGCTTTGGTGTAGGCGTGGGCCGGGCGCGCATAGACATCGGCCACCAGCCCGCTCTCGACCACACGGCCTTGGTGCATGACGACGATGCTGTCGCAGACCTGCGCGGCCACGCGCAGGTCGTGGGTGATGAACAGCACTGTCAGGCCGAGCCGGTTGCGGATGTCGGCCAGCAGGCGCAGCACCTGGTCTTGCACCGACACGTCCAGTGCCGACACCGGCTCGTCAGCCACCAGGATGGCGGGCTCGAGCGCGAGCGCGCGCGCCAGGCCGATGCGCTGGCGTTGCCCGCCCGAAAACTCGTGCGGATAGCGCGCCGCCGCGCGCCTCTCCAGCCCGACCAGGTCGAGCAGCTCAAGCGCGCGGGCGTGGGCTGACGCCGCACTCACGCCATGCACGATGGGCCCTTCGGCGATCAACTGGCCCACCGTGCGCCGCGGGTTGAGTGAGCCAAACGGGTCCTGGAACACCATCTGCATGCGCCGCCGCACCGGCCGCAATGCGCGTGCGCTTAAGCCGGCGATGTCGGCGCCTTCAACCATGATCTGGCCGCTGTCAGCGTTGATCAGCCGCGCGATGCAGCGCGCCGCCGTGGACTTGCCCGAGCCCGACTCACCGACGACGCCCACCGTCTCACCGCGCCGCACGCTGAAGCTCACGGCGGCCAGCGCGTCCACGCGCCGTCCCGGTCCGCCAAAAAGTCCGCCACCGCTGCGGTAGCTCTTGCTCAAGGCGTTTACGCTGAGCACCACGGGTTGCGCGCTGAAGTCGCGCTTGGGTCCAGGCGTCAGGCTCGGCACCGCTGCCAGCAGCGAGCGCGTGTATTCGGCCTGGGGTTGGCTCAGCACCTGGCTTGCAGTGCCTTGCTCGACCAGGCGGCCGTGTTGCATGACGGCGATGCGGTCGGCGACTTCGGCCACGACGCCGAAGTCGTGGGTGACGAAGATGACCCCCATGCCCTTCTTGCGTTGCAGCTCGCTGATCAGCTTCAGGATCTGCGCCTGCGTGGTCACGTCCAGCGCGGTGGTGGGCTCGTCGGCAATCAGGATGTCGGGCTCCAGCGCCAGGGCCATGGCGATCATGGCGCGCTGGCGCTGGCCACCCGAGAGCTGGTGCGGGTAGGCCGACAAGATCTGATGCGGATCGGGCAGGTTCACCGCCGCCAGCAGCTCGAGCACGCGGGCGCGGCGCGCGCCGCCATCGCCCGCGCGGTGGATCTCCAGCACCTCGTCGATCTGCGCGCCGATGCGCAGCACCGGGTTCAGCGCCGTCATCGGCTCCTGGAAGATCATCGCGATGCGGTTGCCGCGCAGCTCGCGCAGCCGCTCGGGCGTGGCCTGCAGCAGGTCGGCGCCGTCGAACACGATGCGGCCGGCGCTGGGCTGCACATGGCGCGACGGGAACAGGCCCAGGATGGCGCGCGACATCACCGACTTGCCCGAGCCGGATTCGCCCACCACGCACAGGATCTGATTGCGCCA
>JANMMH010000692.1:0-22353 GCA_031373055.1 Rubrivivax sp.
ATGCTCATGGCGGCGGGCTTGCAAGGGCCGGCGCTGATCGCCACCGACGCCGCCATCTCCTTCGTCATGGGCGTGCTGAAGGTGGTGCTCTTCGGCAGCCTGTCCCGGCTGGACATGCAACTTGCGCTGGCCGGCTTGCTGGTGGGCTTGTGCACGATGCCCGGCGCGTTTGTTGCGCGCCGTTTGCTGGAGCGCATTCCGGCGCGCGTGCACGGCTGGGTCATGGAAGCGGTGGTGCTCTTGGGCGGCGTGGCACTCTTGCTGCAGGGCCTCGCGCGGCCCTGAACGCGTGCCGCCGCCACCTATCATTCCCGCCATGTCCAGCGCCCCTTTTCTGCCCTACGCCTTGCCTGAAATTGGCGACGATGAAATCAATGAAGTCATCGACACGCTGAAGTCCGGATGGATCACCACCGGCCCCAAAGCGCAGCGCTTCGAGCGCGACTTCGCGGCCTTTTTGGGCGACGAGAGCCTGCACTGCGTGGCCGTCAACTCCGCCACCGCCGGCCTGCACCTGGCGCTGGAAGCGCTGGGCATCGGCCCCGGCGACGAGGTCATCACCACCACGCACACCTTCACCGCCACCGCCGAGGTCGCGCGCTACCTGGGTGCCGACATCGTGCTGGTCGACATCGAAGCGGCCACCATGAACATCGACGCGGCCTTGGTCGAGGCCGCCATCACGTCGCGCACCAAGGCCATCATTCCTGTGCACTACGCCGGGCTGGCGGCCGACGTGGCGGCGATCCACGCTGTGGCGCAGCGCCACGGCTTGAAGGTCGTGGAAGACGCGGCGCACGCGCTGCCCAGCACGGCTAACGGCCAACTTGTCGGCACATTGGGCAGCGACGCTACGGTCTTCAGCTTCTACGCCAACAAGACCATCACCACCGGTGAAGGCGGCATGCTGGTGACGCGCGACGCCGCGCTCGCCGCGCGTGCCAAGGTGATGCGTCTGCACGGCATGAACCGCGATGCCTTTGACCGCTTCACCGCCACCGTGCCGAGCTGGTACTACGAGGTGGTGGCGCCGGGCTTCAAATACAACCTGACGGACATCGCCGCCGCGCTGGGCATCCACCAGTTGAAGAAAGCACATGCCTTCGCGCAGCGCCGGGCCGTCATTGCCGCAGCCTTCAGCGCGGCGTTTGCCGACTTGCCCGTGCTCACCGCGCCTCCCGCGCCTGCGGGCGAGCTACACGCCTGGCACATCTACGCGCTGCGCCTGCTGCCGCATGCGCCGCTGTCACGCGAGATCTTCATCGAGCGCTTGTTTGCGCTGGGCATCGGCTGCAGCGTGCACTACATCCCGCTGCATCTGCACCCGTATTGGCGTGATCGTTACGCGCTGCGGCCGGAGATGTTTCCGCACAGCCAGCGTGCGTATGAAGGGCTGGTGAGCTTGCCGATTTACAGCCGCATGAGTGACGGTGACGTGCAGCGTGTCATCACCGCCGTGCGTGGCTTGCTCGGTGGCGGCGTAGCATGAACGCCATGACTGGAGCGCGCCCATGAACGCCCTGCCGCAAGCCAAGCCGACACTGGATGATTTCCTGACCTGGGAGAACGCGCAGCCCGAGCGCCACGAGTTCTATCGGGGTGAAGTGTTTGCGATGGTGGGCGCTCGGCGCGCACATGGCACGGTGGTGGGGAACCTGATGCGTGAGATTGGCAACCGGCTCAAAGGGTCGCCATGCCGACCGTTCACCGACGGCATGAAGATTCAAATCGCCGACGACACCATCCTCTACCCCGATGTCTTCGTCACCTGCGACAAAGCCGACCTCGCCACCGACATGATCTTTCGTGCGCCCACGGTGGTTTTTGAGGTGCTGTGCCACAGTACACAGGCCTACGACCGCAGTCAAAAATTCGCGCTTTATCGCCGTCTGCCTGCGCTGAAGGAGTACGTGCTGATCGACCCCGAGACCCGTCGCGTCGAAGCCTTTCGCGTCGACGCCAACGGGCTTTGGTACCTGAATGACATGAGCGACGGCACGCTGCTGCACGTCCCTGCGTTGGCCATCGAGCTGCCCTTGTCCGAGGTCTTCGACGGCGTCGACCCCGCCGCGTGAGCCGGCGTCTGTCCAAGCGGCTGCTTGACGTGGTGGTGGCCGCCTGCGGTCTGGTGCTGTTGTCGCCGCTCCTGCTCTTCGCCGCCCTGGCCATCAAGCGCGACAGCCCCGGCCCCGTGTTCTTTCGCCAGCTGCGCGTCGGCCGCCACGGCGCCACCTTCCGCATCCACAAACTCCGCACGATGGTCAGTGACGCGCCCGCCCTGGGCTTGCCGCTGACGGTGGGCGCCGACCCGCGCATCACGCGCATCGGCGCTTGGCTGCGCGCCCGGCGCATCGACGAGCTGCCGCAGTTGATCGACGTGCTAATTGGCAACATGAGCCTGGTCGGCCCGCGCCCCGAAGTGCCGCATTGGGTAGCGCGCTACCCCGCAGACTTGCGCGAGCGCGTGCTCGCCGTCAAGCCTGGCATCACCGACCCTTCCACACTAGCTTTCAGCGACGAAGCCACGCTGCTGGCCGGGGCCGCCGACCCCGAGCGCGAGTACGTCGAAGTGATCCTGCCGCAGAAGCTGACCCTGGCGGCCGACTACGCCGAGCGCGCCACGCTAACGAGCGACGTGTGCGTGCTGTGGCGTACCGCTGCGCTGTTGCTGCGCCGCACACCGGCCAGGTGAACACGCTGCCCTGGTGAAGAATCCGACGATGCCGGTCTCGACCCCGTCCACCCCCACGCCCTGGCACCGCCTGGATCGCTTCCTCGCCCGCCTGCGCCCCTACCGCGAGCCGCTGGCGCTGCTGGCCGACGCCATCGTCATCGCCATCGCCTGGAACGTGACCTACCTCTTTCGCCTGGGCTTCGAGCGCGGGTGGAGCGCACGCCCGGGCTACGACGGTTGGGTCATGCTGGGCATCATCGCCGTCTACCTGGCCGGTTTTGCGCTGATGAAAGTGCCGCAAGGAATGTGGCGTTTTTCGGGCTTCGGTGAAGTCAAGCGGCTGACGCTGGCGTGCCTCTCGGCCGGTGCGCTGGCCGGGGCCATCGTCATCGCGCTGTCACTCAAACAGGTACCGCGCGCGGTGCTCGCGTTGCACCCCTTTGTCGCCTTGATGGGCGTGTGCATGGTGCGCATCGGCTACCGCATGCTGTACGAGCACATGCGCTCGCGTGTGACGGGTAGTCACGCCGAGCCGCGGCGCGCCATCGTGATGGGCGCGGGGCAGGCCGCGCGGCTCTTGCTGGCGGGCATCCACGAACAGGGCTGGGTCGTGCTCGGGCTGCTTGACGACGACCCGGCCAAGAGGCGCGCACGCATCGGCGGCGTGCCGGTGCTGGGCGAGCTGCAAGCGGTGCGCGACAAGGCCGTGCGCGGCGCGGCCACGCACATCGTCATCGCACTGCCCTCGGCGAGCACGGCGCAGCGCCGGCGTGCGCTGGAGCTTGCCGGCAGCACCGGGCTGCCGGTGCTCACGGTGCCGACGGTGGACGAGCTGCGCGAGGGCAAGAGCCGCATCGAGCGGCTGCGCGACATCGAGCCCGAAGACCTGCTCGGGCGCGAGCCGGTGCAGCTTGACGTGCAAGGCATCGAGCACACGCTGCGCGGCAAGACGGTGCTCATCACCGGCGCGGGCGGCAGCATCGGCAGTGAGCTGTGCCGGCAGGTCGCGCGCTTTCTTCCGGCGCGGCTGGTGCTGGTGGAGTTGTCGGAGTTCAATCTGTACTCGATCGAACAAGAACTCAGCGAAACCTTCGTGGGCCTGGCGCTCGTGCCCTTGATAGGCGACGCCAAAGACCTGCCGCAACTGCGGCATATCTTTGCAGCCTGGCGGCCCGAGGTCGTCTTTCACGCCGCTGCTTACAAACATGTACCGCTGATGGAAGTGCACAACGCTGTGGCGGCGTTGCGCAACAACACGCTGGGCACTTACCACACCGCGCTTGCCGCCGCCGAGAACAAGGTCGAGCGCTTTGTGCTGATCAGCACCGACAAGGCGGTCAACCCCAGCAACGTGATGGGAGCGACGAAACGCGCGGCCGAGATGGTGGTGTCTGCCATGGCCCGTGAACATACCGCGACGCGCTTCATGGCCGTGCGCTTTGGCAACGTGCTGGGTAGCAGCGGCAGCGTGATCCCGAAGTTCAAAGAGCAGATCGCCCGCGGCGGGCCCGTCACCGTGACGCACCCCGACATCATTCGCTACTTCATGACCATCCCCGAGGCCGCGCGCCTGGTCTTGCAGGCTGCGGCCATCGGCGAAAGTGGCCAGGTGCTGGTGCTGGACATGGGCGAGCCAGTGCGCATCGTCGACTTGGCTCGGGATCTCATCCGCATGGCCGGGCACACGCTGGATGAAATTCCAGTCGTGTTCACCGGTTTGCGACCGGGAGAAAAGCTCTTCGAGGAACTACTTGCTGACGACGACGCGACTTTGCCAACGGTCTTCGAGTGGCTGCGATTGGCCAAGCTGCGCGACGACCTGGCGCCGGCACAAGTCATACGCTGGTTGAGCCGGTGTGCCATGGGCGAGATCAGCACCGACACGCAAGCGCGGGCCGAACTGGAGGCGCTTATCGGCGAGATCGTGCCCGATCACGACATGCCGAGCCGCTCCCCGAACATCACGGCAAACCTCCAGTCCTAGGCCTTCGCTGGCGCCACCTTGCCATCGGCGGCTTGCTGCAGTGTCTGCGGCTCCTGCACCACCAGCTCATTGCCGGCGCGCGACACCACCTTCATGCTTTGCAGAAACTGCAGCGTGCGCGTCACCGTCTCGCGGCTGGTGTTGACCATGATGGCGATCTCTTGGTGCGTGGGCGGCATCACGATGACAACCTTCCCCTGTGTGGTGTGCTGCGCCAAGAGCGCCAATTGGGCGCAGACGCGCTGAAACGAGCTCGGCAGCGCCAGCATCGCGCGGTGGCTGGCCGCCACGCGCATGCGCTCGGCCATGCGTGTGGCGATCGCCTCGGCGCCTTTGGGCGTGGCAAACATCAGCTCCCTGGCCAGGTCGCGCCGTAGGAACACCAGCCGCGAAGGCGCCACAGCGATGATGTATTCGGGCGCCGCTTTGCCGTCGATCACCGACAACTCACCAAAAAAGTCACCGTTGTTGATGAAGTCAATGCCAACTTCCTTGCCGTCCAGGGTGAAGTTGACGGTCTGCAAGCGACCCTCGATCAAGAACCCCAGGCCAGCGTCCGTTTCGCCGCGCTTGATGACCACTTCGCGTCGCTCGACGCGCCTTTCATTCATGGTCGGCGCCACTTCCGCCAGTTTTGCCAGGGGCAGGCTGTCAAACAGGCGCAAACCCTGCAGGATCGGAATCAGTATCGACATGTCGGGCCGAAGCGTAGCGGAGCGAAATGCCGTAGGCTTGTGACGCACAGCACAACAACGCGGGCTGATCGGGCGCAGTATCCAATCGCTAGCCTCTGGCCCGGCGCCTGTGTTCGGCTAGACGCAAGGAGAGTCTCATGAACGGCAATGCTTCGAAGATCGCGACACGGTACCGCAGCGCGCTTGTCACGACGGGTGCAATGGGTCTGATCGCCTTGGCCTCGCTTACCTGGGCCGGCGGGCCGGCCGTTGGGCAGGTCAGCCTGTTGATCGGCGAAGCGCACGTCGTGCGTGCGGACGGCAGCCGTGAGGCTTTGCGCAGAGGCGCCGCCATTCAGGTCGGTGACCGCGTCGAAACCTCGGCCAATGGTCATGTGCATGTGCGATTCATCGACAACGCGGCCGTCAGTGTGCGGCCAGAGAGCATCTTGGAAGTTCAAGCCTACCGCTTCGATGCGCAGCAGCCTCAATTCAACGAGGTCCGGCTGCGTGTTGAGCAAGGTACCAGCCGTTCCATCTCGGGGGGCGCAACCGATGTCGACAAGACACGATTTCGCCTTAACACGCCCATCGCCGCCATCGGTGTGCGAGGCACCGACTTTATCGTTCAAACCGACCCCACCGGCGTGCGCGCCACGGTGTCTGACGGCGCCATTGTCATCGGTGCGTTGAGCGCCGGATGCACGGCTGCCGCGCTTGGTCCCTGTGGCACGGAAGACGCGCGGCTGTTGACGGCCGACATGGGGCGCCTGATGGCTGAGGTGCGATCGTCTGACAAGGTCGCGCGCATCGTTCCCGTGGCCGGCACTGCGGCAACGCTGGCTGCGTACCACGCAGAAGACCGCGTCTCGGCGCGTTCCTCGGCCGAAGCCGCAGCCAGGTCTGCGGGCTTGCTGGCTGCCGAGCCCTCGGTCGCCGCACAGCTGCGCGGCAACGACCGAACCGCAGCCGATGTCTTGACCATTGCTGCGGCAAACGTCCCGGACCTGAATCGCGCGCCGGACGTGAATGCCAGGCTCATGTGGGGTCGCTGGACCATCAGTCCTATCGTGGACGACAAGCTCTCGCTGGCCTACTCGATTGCCTCTTCCGGTCGTCACATCACGGTGGCAGACGAACAGGTCGGGCTTTGGCGTACCAACGATGCTTCCAACCCCAAAGGTTTGCTCTCGGACCGTCTTGACGCCAAGGTTGACTTCCGCCTCACGCGCGCCAGCGCCTCCTTTGAAGTTGGCGGCCGTGCTGAGGCGGCCAGCGTGGACGGCGGCACCTTGTCACTGGACTTTGCGCGCCGCACCTTTGCCACCGCACTGGGACTGTCTTCCGCCAGCGCAGGAAAGGCCGAGCTGCGCATGGCCGGCGACGTGCGCAGCGATGGCACCTTTGCAGTGAAGGACGTTGACCAACGCATCGCGGGCGCTGTGTCCCTGGACGGCAAGGAGGCCGGCTATCTGTTCGAGCGTGCGGCTGGCGGCGGCTTGTTCAAAGGCAAGACACTTTGGGGCCAGTGAATCCGGCGCGCAGCAACTGAGCCTGTCGAGTTGAACCATGACGGCCCTGTGGCGAGATCACCCTTGGCGCGTCAGGCCCGCAGCGCTGGCCTTGGCGGCATTGTTGGTGGCCGGGCTGCACACGCTGGCGCCGCAAGTCTTCAGCGGCGCTGAGCAACTCGCGGGCGACGTCTCATGGAAGATGATGTCGACATCGCGCGAGGAGCGCCGCTTCATCGTGGTCGACATCGACGAGGCCAGCTTGCGCGAATTCGGGCCCTGGCCGTGGCCGCGCGCCAAAGTGGCGCAACTCGCGCAAAGGCTTTCGCAAGCCGGCGCCCTCGTCCAAGCCTACGACATCAGCTTTCCTGACGCCAAGCCCGACGACAGCGCGCTGCGCCTAGCCTGGGAGCGCCAGCCCATCGTGGCGGCACAGATTTTCTCCCTGGACGCGGCCGCGACACCCAGCGTCGGAGCCGTCGCTGGCGCCTTGGCCGCGACGGGGTGCCCGGACTTCGCACCGCGCAGCCATGGCTTCTATGGCACCAGCGACGAGATCTTGAACGCACAGCCCGCACTCGGGCACATCACGCCACGAATTGAACGCGACGGTGTGGTGCGAAAGTTGCCGGCCTTGGTGTGCCACGAAGGACACGCCTATTCGAGCCTTGCCTTGGCCGCGCTGTGGCGAGCAGCGCAAGGTGCGGGCGCGGCCGGCCAAGTTGCCAAGCCAGACTGGGAATGGCACGTGGCCGGGGGCCTCGGCTTTTCCAACAGCGGCAGCGCGCCGCCCGTTTGGCTTACGAGCCGTAGCCTGCCCGGGCTGGTGGTGCCGCTTGATTCGCAAGGCCATCTGCGCGTGCCCTACCGCGTCGACCGCAAGGCCCTTGCGTCCGTATCTGCGGCTGACGTCTTGCGTGGCCAGATCGACCTGTCCGTGCTCAAAGGCACCATCGTGTTGATCGGCGCGACGGCATTCGGTATTGGCGACACCGTGGCCACGCCACAAGCCGCTGTGGCCTCCGGCATTGAGGTTCATGCCCAGGCGCTTGCAGGGCTTCTTGACAACCACATTCCGTTCACCCCCGTGAGCGCGCCGCTATGGCAACTGGCGGCCATGGGCGTTGTGGCGGGTTGCCTCTTGCTGCTAGTGACCAGGCGCTTCGGCGGCCCGGTCAAGCGTTTGCCCCTAGCGGGCGTGGCACTTGCAGCTGCGTGCTGGTTGGCTGCTGTGGCGGGCCTCGTGTTGGCCGACTTTTGGTTGCCTTGGGCCGCAGCCGCGCTTTTTTCCGTGCTGGCCTCGGTGTCGCTTGCCACGGCCGAGCACGCCATGGCCAGGGCGCAGCGGGAGCGTCTGTCAGCCCATCTTGGGGCCTACCTGCCCACGCCGGTGGCACTGCGCTTGGCAGCGTCTGACCCATCAGGGCAGATCCTGGTTGAACAACGTGACGTCAGCGTGCTGATGGCCGACATCAGAAACTTTTCAGCCTTCGCGGCCCATCATCCGGCGCAGGAGACGGCGGCACTGCTGCACGCGTTTTGCTGCATCGCCGTCGACGTGGTCGAGCAACATGGTGGCGTGGTGGAGAATGTCGTTGGCGACTCGGTGATGGCGGTATGGAACGCTTACTCGGGATGTGCCGACCATCCCAGGCAAGCCATGACAGCAGCACAAGAACTCCTTCGCGCCACCCGACCGCTGCTTGAAAGCGGCTCCCCGAGCCCAGAAAGCAGCCCGGTTCAACCTTTGGCCTTGGGCATTGGCCTCGAAAGCGGCATGGCCATCGTCGGCTCCTTTGGTCCTTCACGCCGGCGCGCCCATGCGGCACTGGGCGAACCCGTCAGCGTGGCGTCTCGTATCCAGAAGATGACACTCGATCTGTCCATGCCTATCCTGGCGGGCCCCGAGCTCGCCGCCCGCCTGCCGTCACAGGCTACCGAAGTACTGGGTGAGTACCTTCTGGAGGGGCTTAGCAAACAGTACGCCCTGTATGCCCCGGTAGCGTGGGCCGAGCTTGTGCCCACCGATGCAAGCTGGATGAGTGCCGCCACCGGAACCGATAGGCAGAGCGACCCCCCGACATGGTCTCGCTGGGCTGATGGCCCGGCCGCAGGCGGCTCGCAGCGCGGCGCACCGTTTTCACTTCGCGACGCGTGAAGGTTCAGAAACCAGTCAAGCCCACCTCATGGCTGGGCTTGGCGACCTTGTTTTGTGTCTTCTCGACGCATATTGTTTGGTTTGGGTCTGTACGCGCCCAGACGGTCGGCATGGCCGACGCGTCCGACATAGCTGAGCCGGCCCGGCAGCCCAGCACCGCCGACCGAACGTGCACCTCGATCGCGCGTGCGCCGTGGCCGACGCTGCCGGCAAGCCGTCGCGCGCAACTGCAACGCATGGAAAGTGCCCGCGCACAGTGCCTGGGCAGCGCAGAGTTTCTTGCCACCTTGGGTGGGCTCTGGCTAGAGGAGCAAGAGCCCAGCCAGGCCATGATTTGGTTAGAGCGCTCCTTGATGCTGGACCCGCACAACCTGGGCGCCCAAGCCGATCTGGCACTGGCCCTTGCGTCGCTGGGTCAGCCCGACGCCGTGCGTTCCCTGGCGCAGGCCTGGGTGGACCGCACCGACGTTCCAGCGAACCTACGTCAGCGCGTGTTTCGCGCGCTGCCCATCAAAGACGCGACGCAACTGCCAGTAGTCAGGCTCGGTCGCACGTCCAACGGCGGCTGGGCCACGCACCGAGAAGCTACCGTCATGTTCGGCTATGAGTCCAACCTCGACCATTCGCCGAAATTGGGCGAAATTACCTTGACCGTACCTGACGGCCCGATCGACCTCAAGCTCGCCAAGCCGCTTGAGCCCCGCCCGGGCGCTGCGCTGTCCTCTGACCTCTCCTGGCAGCTGGCGACAAGCCCCCAGCCCGGTCGAATCTTCCGTGGTGGCGTCCGTCTTGGGGCAAGGGCCGCGCCGAGCGACTCCAACACCGATTGGCAACACGCACAGGGGGCTCTCAGTGCGTCGCAACAGTGGGGAGCATGGCGCGGCCACACCGAAGTCAGCGCCACCTGGGTGGGTGGCGCACTGAACGAGCCCTACCGTCTCACGCGCCTGAGCGTGAAAGGCGAGAGAGACGCCCTGGGATGCGTCCTTCGCCTGTCTGTGGACCGTGAAAGCCGCCGACAAAGCGCCACGCCACTGGCCAACAGCCGCACGACGAGCGCACTCTGGAACAGCCAATGCCCCTTCAACGGTGGGCGCGAATGGAGCTGGGGGATCGCCGCGCGCGCCAGTGTCGACCGTCCGGTGGACGCCGAACGCGCCGGGGGTACACAACGGCAATCCAGCCTGGGCGCACGCCTGACAGGCACCGTTGGCTCACAGATTCGCTTTGACATCACGGCACGCCACGGCTTGGTTCGCGACGACGCCGGCTACAGCCCCCTGCTGGAAAACAACGCGCGGCGCGAAATGCGCCAATCGCAGGTCTCGCTGGAGCTGATCAGCCCGCTGGCGCCGCATGCCTCCGTGCTGGCGGGTGCTGACGCGGTGCTGCAAGTTCAAGCCGTTCAGCAGCGCAGCAACATCCTTGTCTTTCAGTACCGGGCGATATCCATCTACAGCGGAGTACGCTGGGCTTGGTAGATCGATCAAGCACAAAAGCCAGGTTGTTGTCCCGTGACAACGGGGCCTCATGAATTTGCTGCCAACGATGGTCTTTGCCCAGGAGGATGGTCTACATGGGGCGCCATAATGGCGCGGTTGCCGGCAGTGGGGCGCGCAAGGCCGTACCTGAACCAAACCATGCGTCCCACCGAAAACCACCGCTTCCGTGTGATGGCCATCACATGACAGGCAAAACACCGAGCGCACACTTCAACCCATGATGACCCTGCCTCCATCCCGCTCGATTCAGCGCCTAGCCCTGTGGCTGGGCGCTGACTCGAGTGCCGATGACCGCCGGTTAAGTCATGTACCGCTTTTCACACCTCTCTGAACTCGATTTCCTAAACCAAACAGGAGTTTGATCCATGGCATCCTTCAATACGACAGTCATCGCCCGCGTTGCAGCGGCTCTGTACGACGTGCAACTCGGCAACGCCGGCATGACCTGGGCGAACGACCAGGTGAACAGCGTCACCTATGGTGGCAATGTCAACGCCCTAGTGCAGGCCCTCGTCACGCGCGACTTCGCCGGCATGACGAACGCGCAAATCGCAGCGGTCATTGTCAAGAACGTCGGCATCACCACCGGTGCAGCTGACGCTGAAGCATTTGTCGCCGGTCAGCTCACCGCTGCGGGCGCAGCCAACGCTGGCGCGACGATCGTTTCGCTGGTGAACCAATTCGCAGCGCTGAAGACCCACCCTGTTGCGGCTTACAACGTGGCTGCAGCGCGTTTCAACACGCAGATCGCAGCGGCCGACGCGTATGCGCAGATGCTCGGCACGGTTGACGTGCCGGTGAACACCCCGGCTTCGATTGTCGCCAAGTCCTTCAACCTCGTTGCCGGTACGGCGCTGGGTGCTGACGTCATGCGCATCACCGGCGGCATGGACGCTCGGATCGACTTCACCAACCCCGCCAACCAAATTCGCGGCCTCGACCTTGACGGCGACGGCTTGATCGAAGCGAATGGCATCGAAAACGTCAGCTCGAACTTCGCCGCCAACCAGCGTGCCGCCAACTTCGAAATCGTTGACGCCTACCCGCGCAATCCGCTGAACCATACCGACTCCGCCAACAACTACCTCGGCGACATCACCTTTGACGGCACCGGCTTCGCGGGCGACGGCGTTAGCACTAACGGCAACGTCTTCCTGGGTGGCCTGGGTTTAGATACCGCCTTCGGTGGTGTGGGCAACGACTTCCTGGCTGGTGGTGGCATCGCGCAAGGCCGCTCCGGCGCTGACGTGCTTTCCGGTGGCCGCAACGCCGACTTCTTCTTTGCCGAGTTTTCTGGCCTCGACGCCACTGACGGCTCGACGCTGGTGATCGACGGCGGCAACACGGCTGACGACAACTCGGCCGGGATTGGCCAGAGCGCGCAAGACAACGACTGGCTGCTGTTCGAAGCCTCGGATGACGACGAGCCGGTTCAAATCTGGTTGAACGACGACAACGTCGGCCCAGTCGAGCCAGGTGACGGCATCAATGACGGCAAAGGCCGCGTGCTTTCGCGTTTCGGCGAGAGCATGACCATTGATGATGTCGAGAACATCGACGCGTCGGGCAACTTGTACGGCCTGCTGAACGGCGTGAACGTCGAAATCGGCGGCCGTGCGGTTGATGCTCGCGACGTCGCGGGTACCTCGAACTACGGTCTCGGCTCGTCAGCGCAACTGAACATCATCGGCAGCAACGCCGGCAACATCATCATCGCCGGCTACGACAACGACTCCGTCGACGGCGGAGAAGGCAACGACCTGCTGATGGGCGGCAACCTGCAGCAGTTGCTTGAGACGGTCACCGGTGGCGTGACCAACCCGAACCTGGCCGGCATCGCCAACGACGGCCGTGACGAACTGCTCGGCAGCGGCGGCGACGACAACATCGTCTTCGAAGCTGACAGCGGCTTGATCAGCGGCGGCGCCAACACCGCTGCCTCGACAAGCGCAACGCGCACCAACGGCGACACGCTCTGGCTGACGAAGTACTCGCTCGGCACACGCACACCGGCACAGTTGCTGGCCGACGGCCGCCTGCGCTTTGACCTGACGTCCGAGAACGGCATTCTCGAAACGTCGACCAACGAAGGCGGCGCCGGGTACGGCGGCGCCAACGTTGGCACGACGGCTGACCAGACCAACTACGTCTCGACGCTAACTACGTCGCCGCGCGTCACCGTCACGCAGATGGAGAACATCGACGCGACCGGCCTCGGCGCGATCGACTTCAAGGCTGCTGGCGCCAACACGCCCGAGCTGACCTTTACGAACCAGCAGAACTTCAAGGGCTACAACGGCAACCTGCAACTGCTCGGTTCCCAGGACAGCAACAACCTGTACGCCGGCGCTGGCAACGACGAGATCCACGGCCGCGGTGGCCGCGATGACATGCAGGGCGGCGGCGGCGACGACGACTTCTACTTCGCCATTGACGGGCAATTCGAAGTTGGCGGCGCGTACTTCCTGGCTGCGAACGACAGCGTCGACGTGATCCGCCGCAAGGTTGACGCGAATGGCGACGACCTGTGGGATACCACAGCAGCCGGTGCAGTGATCTGGGGTCAGGATTTCGGCCTTGGCGGCACCGTAGTTGCCAATTCCTCCGTTCTGACCATCGTCGTGACCAATAGCGACGAACAGCTTGATGTCCGTCGCGTGTCCTTCTTTGTCAACGGCACAGAATTCGTCTCCCAGAATCTTGGGTCGAGCCTGGCCGCGGATCTGCCGGGCTTGGTCGCCAAGCTGCAGAGCGACCTGACCGCTCAGTCTGGCACCGGCGGCGTCGTGTTCGCCGTTGCCACGACCGCGGCTGCTGGAGCCCTCGCTGGCACCATGACAGTCACCGTGACCCCGCCCGCGGGCTCGACGGCATCCCCCAACTTCTTCAGGGCTACCGACACCGCGTTCAACGCCAACAGCGTCCAGGTCGTCGGCGGCACCACCAATTCGTCGCTTGGCTCGACGTCCACGGATGTCGTCGGAGGCTTGAACCTCAGCGGCGACCGTCTCATCTACAAGGCCTGGGAAGACCGCAACGACAATGAAGGCGTCGATGACGACACCGTCCTCGGCAGCACGATGTCGCTGGGTACGGACGCCTACGCCGAAGACTTGGTAATCAGCTTCCAGGCCGACGGCACACGCCTGGCCGAAGACCAGAGCTACACCACCACGTTCGCGAACCTGACCACGCAGGACCGTGTGACGGTCAACGTCAACGGCGTGCTGTACACGCTGCAGGTCGGCGTCAACCTCGACGGCAACATCGTCGCCAACGAAGACGGCGTCGGCGATACGCAAGTGGGCATCCAGAACGCATTCCTCTTGCGCCTGGCCGACTTCATCACCAACTCGTTCACCGACGACGACACGGTGGCCGGCAAGGTTGATGCGGCTGCGGGACCACTCGTTGCCGGTGTTCGCACGACGATCGTGCTGACGCAGCGCGACTACCACGCCGAAGACACGGTGTTCATGCGCACGCCGGTCGTGACCATCGAGAACCTCTCGGGTGGCCAGGCGGCGACTGCGACGACTGTGAACAACTCGCAGCACGAAGTCCTGCTGTTCAACTTCGACGGCCGCGACAACAAGCTCAACGAGACCAACGTGCTGTTCTGGGGCCAGGAAGCGGCACAGCGCGCCAACCTCGAGACCTCGAAGACCTTGGGTGGTGCCCTGGCGGGTACCGACGCCCTGGTCATCGACGGCCGCACCAATGACCTGTTCGAGAACATCGCCAACGACACGAAGGCGGCGATTGCCGACAACCAGGCCACCAATGCCCCGCTCGAGTTCCTGAACTTCACGGTTCACGGTGACGACTTCCTGCTTGGCGGCCTTGGTGTCGACCAGATCACGGGCGGCACCGGCGACGACCGCGTCATCGGCTCGAAAGGCAGCGACGCTGCGCCGGCAATCGGCGCCACCACCGGCGAACTCGCCGACGGCGGCAAGAACGTGTATGCGGTTCAGGTGCTCGGCGAGCCCAAGGCCCGTGTCTACGTGCTGAACAAGTGGGAGGCACGCAACCCGACGCTGGTGACCGATCTCAACGGCCTGACGATTTCCAGCATCACGCCGATCCGTGACAACGAGTCCGGTACTGGATTGTCTGGCGGTGTTGTCGTGGCCGACACGATGTTCGACGACACGCTGCAGTTCGAGCAGGAGACCTTCGGCGCCGACGCCCGCTTCACGATCACGCTCGACGACTTCACGCTTGCCGCTGGCAATGTCGTGCAGACGAAGAAAGACGGTGCCGGTCTGGTCTGGATCGACGTGAACGGCAACGGCATCCAAGACGCTGGTATCGACACCTTCAGCCGCTTCACGAACTTCGAGAACATCCGCACCGTGTCCGGCTCGGGCAGGGCGGTGGCCGGCGACAAGCAGGGTAACGACACATTGGATGTCACCAAGCTGTCGTCTGTCACTGAAGGCGCTGGCGGCATTTCGTACAACCTGACCGGCGATGCCGACGCGGGCGAAGTTCGCTACAGCAAGGACGCGATCGTCACGGCATCGGCGCTTCCGAATGTCGCTGGCGCCGCTACCGAAGACCGCCCGCAGGCTGCTGATTACGAGGAACTCGTCGTGGTGGTGGATGGCGTCGAGAACGTGCTGGCCAGCACGGGCAACGACCTGCTGCGCATCGACGAGACCGAAGCGGCGAAAAACAACCTGTTCAGCGCCGGCCTGGGCGTCGACCGCATCATCTACGAAGACGACTATGACGGCGGCACAACCGTGGGTGCGGGCCAGCCGACCGTGACCATCCGTGTCAACAACCTGGCAGACACCGACACCGTGACGATGAAGGGCGGCCGTGTTGGCACGCTCAACACCGCCAGCGGCGGTGCGGTCGATACGCTGATCAGCGTCGAGTACCTTTCGCTTGCCGGCGAGACCGCGCAGAGCGTGCGTGAAGACGATGTGCTTGACGTGAGCGCAATGGCCACGGGTGCTGTCGTTGACTACACCAACGGCGAAGTCCGTACCACCGTGTTCCCCTTCATCGGTGATCGACCCGGGGTGGGCGTGCAGCTGGTGATCGAGAACATCGTC
Source organism: Rubrivivax sp. (assembly GCA_031373055.1). Taxonomy (GTDB): domain Bacteria; phylum Pseudomonadota; class Gammaproteobacteria; order Burkholderiales; family Burkholderiaceae_C; genus Rubrivivax. The sequence continues at coordinate 15,573 of JANMMH010000692.1, forward strand.
CAGATGGAGCGTGTGATCGCCGACGGCAACGACATGGTCATCGTCGCCGACGCCGATGTCATGAACAACAACGCCCGCAGCGATGAGGGTGTCGATGCCACGCCGGCCAAGAACATCCTGTTCATGACCTACCGCGATTTCGACGATCTGAACACCGCTGCGACGACACGCAAGTCGTTCGCCGCGCAGGTCGCCGATGGCACGATCCAGCAGGTCATCAACCAGGGCCAGTTCAGCTTCTCGCTGAGCGAGGTCGGGACCGATGTCGATGTCGACCGTGTCGACTACCACAACGAGCTCGGCCGCATCGTGGTGCCGGTCGGACAAGGTGCGTGGTCGGTGCCTGGTGCCGCGACCAACAAACCACAGTACGTGGTGGTTGACGGTGACATGGATGGCGTGTTCAGCGATGCCGAAAGCCGCGTCGACGCACTGTGGGGCGTGGAAGAGATCGTCGCTGCCGCCGGCGAGTCCGTCATGGACTTCACCGCGGTCGGTGCAGCGCGCCAGATCACGTTCAAGTACGTCGCGCCGGTCCCGAACCCGGCCGAGAACCAGGTCGTCGAACAGACGATTCGCATCGCTGACAGCACAGGCAACACCCTGGCGGGTCTGAATGCCTTCGTCGAGCGCTACGTCTATAACAAGACGACGTCGGCGGTGGCCGATGCGACGTGGAACCGTGTCGAGGGCAGCGACGCTGCAGAAGTCGTGATCTATGAAGGCAGCGAAGACCTGGTCAACCAGTCCGGTCTGGATCACCGCTTCACGAACGACATTCTGACGCTGCGTGGTGGCAACAACGAAGTGCGTTATTCGCCGCTCGAGACCAGCGTCAGGGCCGTCATCACGGTCACCGAGGAAAACTTGGCGACGACAACGGTGTCCGAAGGCCTAATCACTGCCGTCGTGACGTTCCAGGACGGACTGGGTGTCATGGCGCCGAGCGGCACCTTCCTGGGTGGCATGCACACGATCACCTCGAACACGTCGGACAACACGACAGCTGCGGGCAATCTGAAGCTCGAAGGTTCACAGGACGCCGAGGACTTGGTCGAGTTTGCAGGTCTGGGTTCGAAGACCTTCATCCTCGGCGCGTCGCCGGGCGTGATCACCGTGAGCATCGGCACATCGACCACGATGGTGCTGACCGGCTTCGAGTTCGTGCAGGATGCGGGTACGAACGACATCTACAACTTCGCTTCGCTGGTAGGCAGCACGGGCATTACGTTCCTGGACACCCTGGGGGACCACGACGTCATCAAGGTTGGCAATGACGCAGCAGCCAACACCTTCAACGGCGGGGCCGGCACTGCCCAGATCGACCTTCAGGACTTGAAGGTGTTCTTCAACTTCGACTTCGACGTGCTTGATATCAGCGGTGTCAACCTCGCGACGCTGACGACGGTCAACGGCAGCACGGCTGTACCTGGTGACTTCGGCGACGACGAACTCGTGACCGGTGTCTTCGGCACCGTGGCGACGACGGCCGTCAATGACTTCGAGGCGGTCGTGGTCAGCAATGCGACGATCGCGGCACATGGCGCAACATTCGTGCTGAACACCACGGCGGACACGCTCGTCATTGGTACCGGTGCCGGCACGAAGACGCTGCAGTTCAATGCCAGCATGAACAACCTGAGCTTCGGCGGCACGATGTTGGGCGACACGGGCGTCCCACGCGCGACCACACCGGTGACGGTGACAGCGACTGGCCCTGACAACGTCACAATTTGGGGCGGCGACGGCGCGGACTCGATCACCACGGCCGGTGGCAACGACATCATCCGCGGCGGTGGCGGCAACGACGTGATCAACGCCGGCTTCACGGCAAGTGCTGGTGCAGTGTTGACGCAAACGTTGGCAGGTGTGGGCACAACCGGCGGAACCGAGGGCGGCGCTGGTTTCGTCTTCAACTTGCTGGCCGTCACGACCAACCTGTTTGCCGACGCGACGCCTGAACTCGCTGACGCGTTCGACTATGCCAATGGTGCCGACGCCGATCAGATCGGTGCCATCTGGGCGGCGGTGCCGTTGGCCAGCTGGGTCACGGGCTTCACGGGTTCCGGTTTGACGGCCGCAGAGGCGGGCACACTCCAGAGCGTGACGTACAACGCCACGTCGAACGACCTGGTCTTCACGTTCGCCAACTCGGCTGCAGGTTCGACGATCACAGTTGCTGACTTGCTGGCAGCCAGCCTGCTGGGCAGCGGTGGCGACGCAGTGCTGACCGGGGCCGAGGCCGCGACCGGCTTCGTTGCGGCAATCGAAAGCTCAGACACCTACGTGTTCGAAGCGACGGCTGCGTTGAACGGTGTTGACACCATCAGCAACTTCAATGTCACCAATGCCGCGTCGGACGATAGGCTCGACTTCCGCGCCTTCCTGGGTCCCGTGGTGACTTCCGACGGTGATGCCGACGAAGACTTCGCCGGTGAGTCGATGTTCTTTACCGGCGCTGAAAACGTCGGCTTGTTCTACAACGCCCCGGGCGGTGTGATCAACGCTTCGATGGTGTCGACGAGCGTAGTTGGAACCGGCAAGATCCAGATGCTCGACAACGGCAAGGCTGTGGTGCTGGTGACGGCTGACGCCGATGGCGGCGCCGACGCCACAGTGAATGCCTACAACGTGTACTACGTTCAAGACACCAATGCTGCGGTGGGTGCGAGCACGTTCACCGTGACTTTGGTTGGCACGCTGATCAGCCAGGTTGAGATCAACGCGTTCGACTTCATCAGCAGCGGCGTGATCGACAACTTCGTCGGTTAATCATCAAGGCTGGCGGCTCACGCCGCTGACCAAATCGATGGTGACCCAGTCGCCGCCTTCGGGGAACCGAAGGCGGCACTTTTTTGACCACTGCAGTTTCAAATTCAAATGGCCTACAAACAAGTTGTTTTCGCCGACCACCTCGTCGGCATCACCATCCAGAACGGCATCGTCCGCATGGACCTCGCCGTCAACGCCGGCCAAGTCAAGGACAAGGACGAGCAAGTCAAGCAGCGCCTCGAGATCACGACGCAGCTCGTGATCCCGCTTGACGGCTTCGTCAACGCGGTCGGTATGCAGCAGCGCCTGGTCAAGGAGCTCGCGGACAAGCAGAAGCAGAAACGAAGCCTGAAGGCACCCGCTGCCGAGGACGAGCCAGCCGCCTGATGCTGCGCGAGATCTCGGTCGGCTACGACCCTGCCGAAGACCGCATCCACCTGCAGCTTCGCTGCTGCGAGGGGGACACCGATGTGGCGCACAGGCTGCTGCTGACGCGGCGGCTGTGTCTGCCGCTCCGGGTGGGGCTGCAGGACCTGGTGCGCCGGTCAGCCGAGGTGCCGGAATCCGTGGCCGCACCAGCCCGGCAGGCCCTCCAGGCCGGCCACCATCAGGCGCGACTGCAGCAGACTTCGATGACGAGCGAGCGCCGCGAATCGATCACGACGGGCGACAGTCCACCAAGGTTGGTGGTGCGCGCGCTGTGCGGCACCCGCCGCCGTGACGGGAAGTGCGTCGTTCGTTTCGAATGCCTTGCAGGCGAACCGCTCGTCGTCACGCTCAGCGATCGCACGCTGCACGCGTTGGCCGCCGGCATCGATGACCGCATGCGCCGCGCGGCCTGGGTCGACGAGCCGGCGCACGGGCTCACCAAGCCGCCCAGTGCGGGACCTCCCGCCGGGCTGCACTAGCTCCGCGCTCAATTCGGGCGGCCACAATCGCGGGCGCCCCGCGCGCCGGTCAGGCCATCGCCAAGGCGATGCTGCTCAGCGTCAACTCGGACGTGCCCGATACGGTGCCGACGAGCGTCACCTCAATATCCGAGATCCCTACAGCGGCGCCGTTGGTCACGTAGTAGAACGAGACCGCAGTGTTGGCCGCGTCGCCGGCGGCGCCGGTCGGGTCGGCGGTGACCGCGACGACGCAACGCGTGCCGTCAGCGATCACGAATTTGCCTGCCGCGGCTGCAGTTGCGAAGTCGCTCGCGGCGAGTAACGCGCCGGCCTTGTTGAAGACAAGTTCGGCCGTCGTGGAGATGCCGGCAAAGGTTCCGCCTGTCGCTGCGTTGATCGCCGGACGTGCCGCGGTGATCGCCCCGCCAGTGAACGCGGTGAAGTCGAGCTTGTCGGACCCGCCCACAAAGTTGGTGATGGTGTCGCGGCCATTCGCCACGGCACTCGCTTCGAAAACGATGCGATCTGCCCCGCCGCCGCCGCCGTTGACGTTGACGCCAGGGAAAAGCTCGACCCTGCCAGTGTCGGCGCCCTTGTTCAGCGTGAAGGTGACGGTGTCATTGACGTTGACACCGACGTTGAACAGCAACACGAGGTTGCCGGTGCCCGCGTTGTAAGTCGCTGCCGAAAGGGTGCCGGAGCCCGGCCCGGCGTTGATCGCAGCAAGATTGGCGTTGATCAGGGCAACCGCCGCGGTGGCGGTCGCAATGCCGCCTGCGCCGTCGACCACGGCACCATTGCCGTCGCCGTACGACGTGTCGGCGATGGCGTCCTCCCTCATCGTCAGCACGGTGCCGTCGATCGTCATCGTCAGCACGATGCGGTTCGACGTCGAAGCCACCGCATCGGTGGTGCCGCGGAGGTTGAAGGTCCAGGTCTCGGTGAACAGACCAGCATCAACCGCGTCATTGCCTCCGCCGCCGCGCAGCGTGTCGTTGCCGGCGCCGCCGGCGAGCGTGTCGTTTCCGCTGCCCCCCACGAGCATCCCGCCGGCACCGGAGCTGCTGTCGAGGATCGACATGTTCAGTGCCGTCGTCACAGGTGCCACAGGATTTGTCTGCCCAGGTGTGCCCAAGGCGAGGCCGCCGGCGCTCAGGGCGGAACCGGTGTAGGTGAAGATCTTCAGCCCGCCCGCCCACAGCGCCGTGGTGTCGAGGTCAAGAACGAACGTGGTGCCCTTGTCCATTGAAGCATTCGTCAGGACGAGCGACTCGAACTGGTTGGCAACCGCGATGGTCACCAGCGCGCCGGCCACCAGTTCGTCGTCGCTGCCGGCCGTGCCGATCACGGACAGGGCGGTGCCGGAAATCGCCGACAGATCGAGAACGTCGAAGTCGAAGCCGAAGCCGGGTGTCGGCCCGTTGAGCGTCGCCAGGTTGACCGTCGAGGAACTGCCGCCCACGGCGGCTGTGCCAAGGGCCTCCATTGCCAGGCGGACGGTGTCGTGGTCGGCACCGGCACTGTCCGACAACCGCAGGCTGCCCGTCGTCGCCCGTGAAATGCCCTTCACGTCGTAGACGTCGTCGCTCGCGCCGTTGTCGCGCAACTGTTCGAAGCGCTGGAACTCGACCGCTGCGCCGCCCGTGGCCGATACCAGGCGCGCGCTGGCGGTGGCATTCCCGGACACCAGGAGCCCCAGCTCGATCCACTTCGACTGCGGTGTCGCGACGAACGTCACCGCGTCGTCACTGTCGCCCGTCGCGGAGATGATCAGCTTGCCGGCGGCGACCTTGTTGTCGGGCGTGTGCGAGCTCGTCACCGACGTGTTCGGCGACAGCGGCGTGACGCCGTCGCCGTTGGTGAAAGTGATGGTGGCTGTGGCTCGGCCGCTTGCGTTGGCAACGTCGGCCGGATTCACGCTTGCCACCCAGGGCGTCAGCGCAAGATCGGCGACGATGCTGGTCGCAAGGGCGTCGTATTCGAGCCGATTGTTGCCACCGCGCAGCACGTTCGTGCGCGCCTCGGTCGACTGGTACAGGCTGAAAATCAAGGTCTCGTCGCGATCGCTGCCCTGCACGGTGCTCCACAGCGCCGCAGCCTGCGTCACCGACGCTATCGTGCCGGCATCGCGGAACTCGTAGAAGGTGCGCGCCGAAGCCGCGCCCGTCGCCAGGTCGAGCAGCTCGACACGGTGCGTCGCGCGGTCCAGGTTCGCGGTCACGTCGGTGCTCTGGTTGAAGCTACGACTGAACGTGATCTTCCAGGCCTGCCCCGACGCCGTGAGGTCGAGCACGCCGCCGCCCGCCGAGGCGACGATCTGCTCAACGTTGCGCAGCTCGTCCATGCGGTCGCTTGCGCTGTTGAAGGCGTTGTCGGTGCCGTTGTCGTTGACGAGGATGAACTGGGTGCCAGCCGGCGCCTCGGCCGAAATCGGCGCGACGATGCGGCCGGTCTCGGCGCTGTAATCGACACGGTCGGTGCCGGCGAGGAGGTCAACGACGAACAGGCTCTGGTTGGAGATCTGCGGCAGGTTTCCACGGTCGGCTTTGAAGTTCGTCGGGTCGGGCACGGTGCCGGCAACCGATTGGCTGGCTTTCAGCGCAGCCAGGTTCATCCGCACCGCGCCGCTGCCGGACTGGTCGAGCAGGTCGTAGGTCAAGTAGCTGTTGACGCGAATCTCGCCTGCCTCCGGCGTCGCTGGCACTCCGGCGCCGGGGAGGTTCATGCTGTCGTTGATCACCCGCGTGTCCGGCCCGCTGGTCGGCGGCGGCGTATTCGAATCGAGGATCGTTGTCTCGACCGTCGCAAGATTCGCGCCCAAGGTCAGCCGCAGCAGCTCGGGCGTTTCGGTCACGCCGTCGGCGACGATGGTTACGTTGAGCACAGCCGAGCCAGCAGCATTGATGGTGATCGACCCGGTCAGCGCGCCGCCAACAATGTCGGCGGCCGTGATCCCGGTTCCGCTCAAGGTGTACGGGATCGAGATGCCGGGGTTGACGTTGGTCGTCGTGAGCGTGAAGGTGACCGTGCCTGCCTCCTCGACGGTACTCACGGTCGCCGTCAAGGTGTAGGTCGGCGGCGGCGTGGTCGCGTCGCGGATCGTTGTCTCGATTTGCGCC
>JANMMH010000200.1:0-11127 GCA_031373055.1 Rubrivivax sp.
GCGGGCGCACCGGGCCCGGCCTGCGGCCACAGCCCTTGCAGCGCCGCCGGGTGGCGCCGGCGCAGCCACCACAGCACGCCCACGCCGGCCAGCGTCGCCAGGCCCACGCCCAGCGCCCAGCGCGTGCAGTCGACACCCGGCGTGGCTTCTTTGCGAAAGGGGATCTCGCTGCGTTTGTCGCTGCTGGCGGCTTTATCGCTGGTGCTTTGCGCCTGCACAGGGCCGGGTTGCAGCAGCGTGGCGGCGAGCAGTGCCAGCAGCGCCAACGGCGCCAGCAGCCGGGGCCGCAGAAGGCCTCGACCCGGCATCAGCCCGCACCCGCCGCGCCGATCTGGGTCAGCCGTACGCCGAACTGGTCACCCACGACGACGAGTTCGCCCAAGGCGACGAGCTTGCCGTCGAGGTAGAGCTCGATGGGGTCGTCGGTGGCCTTGTCCAGCGTCAGCACCGCGCCTTCTTGCAGCGCGAAGAGTTCGGCTACGCTAATCTCGGCTTCGCCGACCGTGGCGCCCAGGCGCACCATGACACTTTGAATGAGGTCAATCTTGGCCGGGAAGAGCTTGGCACTGCCCTCGGGCGCGGCGCTGACTTCCTGCAATTTGACCGGACGTGGGTTGAGGGTCATGGTGACTCCGAAGGGATGGATGAGGGGTCGGCGGCGGCGCTGAGCCGCAAGGCGCGATGGCCGTCGTGCACACCGAGGAAAGCACGCTGCGTGGTCGGCTGGCCGTCGATGTGCAGGTGTAAGGGCTGGTCGAAACGCAGGTCCAGCGGTAGCACGTCGCCCGGGGCCAGCGACTGCCAGGTCGCCACGCTCACCTGCGCCTGCCCGCTCCAGGCCGACAGGCGCAGGCGGGCGTGGCCGGTGGCCGTGCGCAGCTCGCTCAAGGCCTGCAAGCGCGGGGGCAGCTTGGGGCTCGCGGCACGCGGACGCTGTGCCAACCACGCGGCAGCAGCCGCGCCGTCGAGCAGCAACTCGATCGTGCCTTGCGGCAGGCGCAGGCTGACTTGCAACGCGCCGGAAGCGCGCTGCCACAGTGCCGCCGGCGGTGCGCCGCTGCCGCGCAAGGCCGGTGTGCCGCTGCCCAGGCAGCGCTGAGCGAAGTCGATGCAGGCGTCGTCGGCCGCTTCGCGCACCAGCTCGCTGGGCTCTTGCATCACCTGCGCACCGAAGAGCATGCGCTCGGCCGCGCCCGCGTCGCGTTGCACATGGCAGCTGGCGTTGCCCACGTGCAGGCTCAGCCACGGTCCGCGCAGTGGCGACAGTGCCTCGGCCGCGCGCAGCTGCACGTCGAGCTCGCCCTCACGCAGCCAATCGCGCGCCCAGGCCGCCGCGAGGCGTTGCGCGTGCTCCTGCGCAAAGGCCAGTTGCGCCTGGCCCAGCAGGCGAAAAGCGCGCGGCGCGCTCATCGCTTGGCCTTGATGTCGAAGAGCTGCTGGATCAGCTCGTTGGCCGTGCTGACGATCTGCGACGAGGCCTGGTAACCACGCTGCGTGACGATGAGGTCACTGAATTCCTGCGCCAGGTCGACGTTGCCCAGCTCGACCTGCGCGCTGGCAATCTTGCCGAAGGGCCCCTGGCTCGCCGTGCCAAGCTCCGGTGTTTCGTCCAGGCCGGCGCGGAACAGGTTGCCTTCGGCCGGGCGCAGGCCTTGCAAATGCGTGAAGCTGGCGAGCGCTAGCTTGGCGAACTTGCTCGTCTGGCCGTTGGAGTAAGTGGCGACAAGTTGGCCGTTAGCGTCGAAGCTGGCCTTGATCAGCGCGCCCACACCGAAGCCATCCTGCTTGTTCAGGCGCACGTCGCTGGACGACGCCGAAAGTGAACGTGTGCCGCTGGCGCTGCCCGGGTCGCCCAAGAAGAGTTCGACAGTGGTCGCCGCCGCGCCTTCGGGCGTGATGCTGAAGCTCAGGCTGTTGAAGCCTGCGGCGGGCGTGCCGTCGCCGTTGAAGCGGATTTCGCCGCCGGCCACACGCGCGCCGGCTTCGCTGTTCACCTGCACCAGCCAACTGCCCGGCGTGGCCACGCGGTTGTTGGTGAAGACCACCGAGCCGAGCAGCGGCCGGCCCAGGCTGTCGTAGGCGGTGACGCCGCTGACGGTGACCGGCGCCGTCGTGCTCGCGTTGTTGTTCAGCGTGCCCACGAACTCGAGCTTGGACGTGGCCTTGCCCGCATTGGTGCGGTCGCCCGTGATGTTGATGTCTTGCAGCACATCACCGACCAGTGCCGCCACGCGCGTGCGCGGCCCGGCCACCAGGTAGCCGTCGGCGTCGAAGTTGAACTGGCCGGCGCGTGAGTAGAAGGTCTCGCCGTCGCGGCGCACCACGAAGAAGCCGTTGCCGTCGATGGCCACGTCCTGGTCGTTGCCAGTGGCGCGCAGCTCGCCTTGTTTGAAGACGAGCTGCGTGCCCGTGGTACCCAGGCCGCTGCCGATTTCAAGCTGCTGCTGGCCGCTGGCGTTGTCACCAAACTGCGTGCGGTAGAAGAGGTCGGAGAAGAGCAACTGCGTGCTCTTGAAGCCCACCGTGTTGAGGTTGGCGACGTTGTTGCCAATGATGCTGAGGTTCTTCGAATAACCGGTGAGCCCGCTGAGGCCGATGTAGATCGATTCGAGCATGGTGCGTCCTTAGTTGCGCAGAACCGCGACCTGGTCCAGGCCGATGCCGAGAAGAAAAGTGCCATCGTCCTTGCGCACGGTCAGCTGGGGCCGGCCCTGCACGAAGTTCAAGGTTGTCACCGTGCCGACGACCGTGCCGCTGTCGGTGCTGACCTCGACCGTGCGGCCGATCAGCCCGATGGCTTGCGTGGCCGACTGCACCGTCAGCAGCGAGGCAATCTGGTCGTTCGTCTGGCGCGACTGCTCCAGCGCGGTGAACTGTGCGATCTGCGCGATGAAGGCCTGGTTGTCGATCGGCTTGAGCGGGTCCTGGAACGACAGCTGCGCCACCAGGATGCGAAAGAAATCTTCCTGGTTGATGCCGGTCGACTGCGTCGCGGTGGTGTTGGTGGCGCTGACGGCGCCGAGTGAGTCGAATGCCATGGTGATGTTCCTCGTGGTTCAGATGTCGAGCGCGATGCCGTTGATGCGCAGCTCGGCCAGTTGCCAGCCGTTCGCGCCGAGTTGCTTGACCAAAGCGCGGCGCAGCGCCTGGGCTTGCTGCGGCTCCAGGCTGGCGTCACGCACCGCCGCGCTGACCTGGTTGCCGCTAAAGCTGACGTGGCTGGCGACCGCTGGCCACGGGCACGCTTGCGGGTTGGCTTGGGACGCGGCTTGCGGCGGCGGCGCGTAGGGCGCCGGCGTAGGCGCGCGCCAGACCAGCGGCGTGCGTGGCAGTGGGCTGGCCGGACCGGGCGCCGCCGCGGGTGCGGCCACGACCCATGCGTTCATCGCGGCCGCTTGCACCCCGTGCTCAGGCCTGCTGGCGCTGGTGCCGCCCTGCGTGTCTTCGTGTGGCACTTGCGGCGTGCGCGCCTCGGCCGCTTGCGACGGTGGCAACTGCTGCGGCAGCGCCAGCACGGCGGCCGTCGGCGCAGCCACCGCCAGCGCGGGCGATGGCGTTACCGGCAAGGCCTGGTAACGCTGCCGGCCCTGCCACTGCGCCAGCTCAAGGGCCTGGCGCCAGGACGCGGCCGCCGAGGTGCTGGCCGGTTTGACAGCAGGCATCACGGCTTGTGCCAGGGTCTCGATCTTCATCGCGGTGCACTCCGCATCAACCAGGCGTCGTCGGCGGCGTGCTGCTGGCGCCGCCCCTGGTCCTGCTGGTGTTCAAGATGCAGGCGCTCGCGGTGTTTTTCCAGCGTGCGCACGGCCAGCCGCTTGCTCTCGAATTGCGTTTGCACCTGCTCGAGCAGGCCCATGGCCTTGCGCAGTTCGCTGCGGCGCATCGCTGCGGCCAGGTGCGCCTGTTCGAGGTAGACATGCAGCAGCCGCAGCCCGGCGAGTTCGATCGCCTGCTCGGGCCGGTGCAGCTCGCGCATGCGCGCCTCGGCCGCGCTCACCTGCGCCAGCGCCGCGTCGTACACACGCTGCGACTGCTCGGCCAGCAGCCGCGCGCGCTGCAGCTCGCCGCCCAGGGTGTCGCGCTCCCAGGCGTCGCGCTTGAGCACGGGTGCCAGGCTGTAGCGAAAGGCGGCGGTGCGGTGGTCCATGGGGTTGGGCGCTCCGTGTTCAACGCTCAGCGCGCACGACGGCGCGCATGAGTTGCAGCGTCTTGTCGCGGCTGCCCGCCTCGTGGATGTCCTGGCGCAGCAGCGCCAGCAGCTGCGGCATCAGGCGCACGGCGCGGTCGAGTTCGGGGTTGCTGCCGGCGCGGTAGGCGCCGATGTCGATCATGTCGCGGTGCTGGTGGTGCACCGCCAGCAGCGCCAGCACGGCGCGCGCGGTCTCGCGCTCTTCGCTGCTGGCCAAGTTGGGAAGCAGGCGGCTGGTGCTGGCGAGCACGTCGATGGCCGGGAAGTGGCCACGGTTGGCCATCTCGCGCGAGAGCACGACGTGGCCGTCGATGATGGCGCGCACGCTGTCGGAGATGGGGTCGTTGAGGTCGTCGCCCTCGACCAGCACCGAGTAGATGGCCGTGATCGAACCCGAGCCGGCGACGTTGCCGCAGCGCTCCAGCAAGCGCGGCAGCGCGGCGAAGACCGAGGGCGTGTAGCCACGCGCAGTGGGTGGCTCGCCCACGGCCAGGCCGATTTCGCGTTGCGCCATCGCGAAGCGCGTGACCGAATCCATGATCAACAACACGTCTTGCTGGCGGTCGCGAAAGTACTCGGCGATGGCCGTGGCGGCATAGGCCGCGCGCGTGCGCACCAGTGCCGGTTCGTCCGAGGTGGCCACGACCACCACTGAACGCTGCAGTCCTTGCGGGCCGAGGTTCTGCTCGACGAAATCCAGCACCTCACGGCCGCGCTCGCCGATGAGTGCGATGACGTTGATGTCGGCCTGCATGTTGCGCGCGATCATGCCAAGCAAGGTGCTCTTGCCCACGCCACTGCCCGAGAAGATGCCCATGCGCTGGCCGCGACCGATGGTCAGCAGCCCGTCGATGGTGCGCACACCAGTCTCCAGCACCTCACGGATGCGTCCACGCTGCAGCGGGTTGCGCGGCGCATGCGTCAGGCGCGAAGCGCGGCCTTCCACGGCCAGCGGCGCGCCGTCCAGCGGCCGGCCGAAGGCGTCGACGACACGGCCCAGCAGCGCATCACCCAGCACCATCTCCACCGGCCGCCCGGTGGCGATGACCTCGCAGCCCAGCGCGATGCCGGCCAGCTCGCCATAGGGCATCAGCAGCACCTTGCCGTCACGCAGGCCGACCACCTCGGCGCTGACCGGCACGGCATGGGCGCGCGAATGGATCTCGCAGACCTCGCCGAGGAACGCATCGGGTCCGCTGGACTCGACGATGAGACCGAAGAACTGCGTGACGCGGCCGCTGCGGCGCACCAGGTCGGTGGCGCGCACGGCGCTGAGGCAGCGGCGCAGGGTGGGGTTGGCGGGCGGCGCTGCGCGCTGCGCGTCACGCGTTTCGCCGTGCTGGGTAAAGCTAAGGCTCATGACGCCGACCCCGTCGGTGCGCGCGCCAGCACCAGGGCATCGCGCAAGCGCAGTAGCTGGGTTTCCAGGCGGCCATCGAGCCCGCCGCCGGTGGTCTCAATCAGGCAGCCGCCGAGATCAATACGTTCGTCGGCGACGATCTCCAGCGCCTTGGTGCCGGCCCAGCGTGTCATCTCGGCGCGCATGCCCTGCAGGAGCGCCAGGTCGCGTGGCGCCAGGCGAATGACCAGGCCTTCGCGCTCGTGCAGTGCCGCCAGCGACTGGCGCACCATGGCGGCCACGCCCTCGCGCGTGGCCAGCGCGGGCCCCAGGATCTTGCCCACGGCCTCGAAGGCGATTTCGATCATCAGGTCTTCGCTGCCAGCAATACCGGCGTGCAGGCTTTGATTGATCGAGGCCAGCAAAGCGTCAAGCGCGGCGATACGCTCGGCCCAGTCGGCGCGGCCTTGTTCCGCGCCGTCTTTACGGCCTTGTTCAAGACCTTGCTCCATGCCTTGCTCCAGGCCCTGCTCGATGCCAACCTCGCGCGCTTCTTGTACGGCTTGCTGCACCGCCGCTTGCGACTCAGCTTCAAGCTGACGGCGCAGCCGTGCTTCGAGTGTGGCGGCACCCGTGGCCTCGGGCCGCGCAGGTGCGGCGCCGCCACCCGCAACGGCCGGGCGCAGCAGCGGCTTCGGCCCTGAAGGCGGCGCGGGCGCGCGCTCGGTGGCCAGCAGCACCGGCTCGCTGTGCACCTGGGCGCCACGGATCACGGCATCCACTTGCGCACTCCTTGCCACCAGCTCGCGCGCGCTAACGCGGGGGCGGGTTGGCGCATCGTCGCCACGCTAGCGCCCGAGCCCAGCGGCCGGCGGCGCATGGCGGCGGCCGACAAGGCGCGTTGTGCTGCCGGGGCAAAACGCGGCTGCGGGCTGGCCAGCGCGGCGCGCAACCAAGCCGGCTCATCGTGCAGCCAGCTGAAGCTGAGGTCGTCGCTCGCGGGCGTGGGCGACGCCAACAAGGCTTCGATGTCGGCCGGGTCGAATTGCGCGCCCAGGCCGTCGAGTTCGGTCAGCAGCGCAGCCAGGCGCTGGCCTTGGGCGGCATCCAGCTGCCCCAGCAGCCAGTCGCGGTCGGCGCGGCCCAGCGCGTGCAGCGCCAGCGCGGCGCGGCGCTCGCCCGGTGCTTCGGGCGTTAGCACGGGGCCGGCCAGGCTCATATCTTTCGCTCCGCCACAGGCGCTTCAGCGAGCCACTGGCGAAGTTGCGCCAGCACACGCTCGCGCGCGTCGGCCGAAAGCGGCGCGCTCGGGCGCGGGCGGCGCAACACCCACACCACCAGGCCCAGCGCTACGGTCAGGGCGACGGCGACCAGCCACCAGGCCGAACCCGGCGCCGGCTCGGCCACAGGCGCTGCGCGCACGGGCGCGGGCGCGGGCAGCAGCATCTCCAGCGGCGGGCTCGACGCGGCGGGCCCGGCGACGGCGGCAAACTGGTCCAGCGACGAGATCGCCAGTTCATCGCCACGTGCGGTGTTCAGGCCCACACTGGCGGCGATGACGCGGCGGATCTCTTCGGTGCGCTCGGGCGTCAGGCGCTGCGGCAGCAGCACGGCCACGCTGATCTGGCGCACGCTGCCCGGACGCGAAACCACCTGTTCGACACGGCGGCCGTTCTGGAAGTCGACCTCCAACGTCGAGCCCGGCGTGCGTGGGGTCTCATCACTTGCCGGCGCGGTCATGGTGGCGGCCGCAGCACCGGCCAGCGTGCTGCGCTTGCGCGTCATGGCACCTTCGCTTGAGCGCCCACTGCCGGGCAACACGTCTTCGCGCGTCACGCGCACCTGGTTGTGGTCGAGCGTGACGTCGACCGTGACGATGGCGCGGCCCGGGCCAAAGGCCTTGTCGAGCACGGCCACGGCCTTGCGCGTGACGTGCTGTTCGATCTCGCTCTTGGCCGACATGCGCGCGTCGCCGCCCTCGGCGCCATCGGGGTCGGCCGCGCGTGTCAGCGTCGTGCCTTGCTCGTCGACGATGGTCACTGCGGAAGCCTCGATCTCCGGCACCGACGCAGCCACCAGGCGCTGGATGCCGAGCACCTGCTGCGCACCGATCTTGCGGCCGTGTTTCATGGCCAGCGTCACCGCCGCCTTGGGCTTGACGCCGGACTTGCGAAAAAGCCCCGACTCGGGCAGCACCAGGTGCACGCGGACCTGCCGCACTTCGTCGAGCGCACTGATGGTGCGCGTCAACTCACCCTGCAAGGCGCGCTGGTAGTTGATGCGCTGCGCGAAGTCGGTCATGCCGAAGTCGTTGTTGCTGAAGATCTCGAAGCCCACGCCGCCGCGCAGGTTCACGCCCTTGCCCATCAGCTTGAGCCGCGTGGCGTGCACCTGGCTGCGTTCGACCAGGATCGAGGTCTCGTCGGGGCCGAGCTTGTAGGGCAGCTTCATGCGCTCAAGCTCGGCCACGATGGTCGCGCTGTCGGCAGGATCCAACTCGCCAAAGAGCACCTGGTACTCGGTGCGCAACACCGCACTCAGCGCCCAGGCCAGGCAGCCCGCGATGAGCAACGTGCCCAGCAGCAGCCCGGCACGTGCGCCTGGCCGCGCCTCGGCCCACAAACGTTGAAGGTTGTCGAACATCGTGATGGCTCCGCCTAGACCTGCATGCGCAGCACGTCCTGGTAGGCCTCAAGCACGCGGTTGCGCACCTGCACCAGGAGTTGGAATTGCATGCGTGCACGTTCGATGCCAAGCATGACTTCATGCAGGTTGCTGGTGTCGCCGCTGGCCAGGCGCTGCACCAGGCGGTCGGCTTGGTTGATGCGCTCGTTGGCGACCTTGGCTTCGTTGGCCATCCACTGCGCAAAGCTCGTGCCCGAAGTGGCATCCTGGGCGCCCGTGGCGCCCAGATCGGGCAGCAGCTGCGCTGGGGCGAGAAAGCCGATGGCGTCGACGGGCGTCATGAGTTGCCGCCAATCTCAAGTGCGCGCTGGGCCATCGAGCGCGCCGCGTTCAGCGCCGAGAGGTTGGCCTCGTAGGCGCGTGTGGCGGTGATGATGGTCATCATCTCGTGCACCGTGTTGATAGCAGGGTAGGCGACGAAGCCACGGCCATCGGCATCGGGGTGGCCAGGCTCGTGCACCAGGCGCGGCGCCGCACCCGTGGGCCGCACCGCCACCACCTCGGCGCCCATGGCTGGTAGCGACGCCGCGTAGCTCGACACGAGCTGCTCGAAGCGCGCGCCTTGCTTGGGCGCGGAGACCACCGTCAGCGGCTCGTAGAGCTTGCCGCCGGCGCGCGTGCTGCTGGCGTTGGCCAGGTTCAGCGCAGTCACGTCCAGTCGCGTTTTTTCCACCGTCATTCCCGAGGCACTGATGGCGAAGGCTGCGAAGTAGTCCATTTACTTTTTCCCTTCATTGATGGCCGTGGCCATGATCGTGCCCAGGCGGCTGGAAGCGCGCAACAAGGCCTGGTACTGCAAGGTGTTCTGCGCCATACGGACCATCTCCAGGTCCAGCGTGGCCGCCGGTGAGCCCGCCACGAGCGGCGCGCCTTCTTCGACAAAGGCCTTCACGCCGGCCAGGTCGGGCAGCTCGGCGCGGCCGCCTGCGGCCAGCGCCTGGCGCGCCAGGCCAAGCTGCTGCTCGAAGTTCACACGCTGGGGCGCATAGCCCGGCGAGGAAGCGTTGGCGATGTTGTTGGCCAGCGCCAGGTGGCGCAGCGAGGTGGCGTCCAGCGCGAGCCGGACCAGGGCCGAAGTGGGGGAGTCGATGACGGACATTTGGGGCCTCACTGAATGATCAAATCGGCATGCAACGCGCCTGCCGTCTTCATGCCTTGCAGGATCGAAATCATGTCGCGCGGGCTGGTCTTGATGCGTGAGAGCGCGCGCACCAGGTCGGCCACCGTGCTGTGGTTGGCCAGCGAGACGCTGCGCATCTCGGGCTCGCTGACATCGATGCGCGCCTCGGGCACGACCACCGTTCGCGCCAGCGCCGGCGCCAGCGGCAAGGGCTGCGACACGGCTTGGTCCACCGCCACCGAGACCTTCAGCTCACCGTGCGAGATGGTGACCTGCGAGATGCGCACATCGCCGCCCGACACCACCAGCCCGTTGCGTTCGTTGATGACGACCTTGGCGCGCTGGTCGGGCGTGACGGCGATGTTCTCCAGCCTTGTGAGGAAGGCCGTAGCGTCGCTGCCGCTGGGCACGGTGATGTCGATGGCGCTGGCGTCGCGTGCGCGCGCCGTGCCCGCGCCGATGCCGCGGTTGATGGCCTCGGCCATGCGCGAGGCGGTGGTGTAGTCGGGCGAATTCAATGCAAACACGGCCTGCCCCGCAGGCGAGACATCACGCGTGGCCACCACGCGCTCGACCGAGGCACCGCTGGGCACCAGGCCCACCGTCGGGTGGTTCTTCTGCACCAGGTTGCCCAGCGCGTCGTAGCGGTAGCCACCCACCGACACGGGCCCCTGCGCCAGCGCGTGCACCACACCGTCGGCGCCCTTCAGCGGCATCAATACCAGCGTGCCGCCAAGCAGGCTGCGCGCGTCGGCCATCGAGGTCACGGTGACGTCCAGCCGCGTGCCGCTGCGTGCATACGCCGGCAGCGTGGCCATCACCATCACCACCGCGACGTTGCGGCTTTGCACCTGCTCGCTGGGGATGTTCAGCCCGAACTGCGAGACAAGGTTGGCGATCGTTTGCCGCGTCGCGCGGTTGCGCGCCGAGTCACCCGTGCCGGCCAGGCCGGTGACCAGGCCGTAGCCGACCAAGGCGTTGTCGTGCCAGCCTTCGACGCGGCCCAGATCCTTCAGCCGCACGGTGCCGGGCTCGGCCGCAGTGGCCAACGTGGCCCCACCGACCGCACCAAGCACGGCAGCCCCGATCAAGCTGATGCAACGCAGCCAGTTCTTCATCACAAGCCCAGCCAGTTCATGAAGCGTGTCAGCGCGCCCTGGCGCTGGCGGTCCGCCAGCATGCCGTCGCCGACGTAGGTGATCTCGGCGTCGGCGATGCGCGTCGAGGCGATGGTGGTGGTGTCGCTGACGTCGGCCGGTCGCACGCGCCCGGCGAGTTGCAGCAGCTGCGTCTCACCGTTGACGACGATGTGCTGCTTGCCGGCGATACGCAGGTCGCCGTTGGCGGTGACCTCGGCGATGGTGACGGTGATCTGCGCGGCCAGCCGCCCGCTGCGCTGCACGCGGCCTTTGCCGGTGGACTCGTCGCCGACCGAACCGCGCGCGCTGTAGTTGCGCGCGTTGGCGCCGACGCCAACATTGATGCCGCTGCTTTTTTCGGTGACGGTATCCGCGCTTTGCGAGGCGCTGGCGTTTTCGAACACCAGCACGGTGAGCGAATCGCCCACGGCGATAGCACGCCGGTCGGAGGTCAGGGCCTGGAAGCGCTCGGCGTTGTAGAGGCTTTGTGCGAGGGCTGGCAGCGCCGTCAGCAGCAGCAGCAGCAGCAGACCCGACAACGCAGGCAAGGATCGAATCGGTTTCATGGATTTACCTCGTTCCGGCTTCAACCAGGCCATCGGCCAGCACACGCGCGGCAAAACTCTGCTGGCTGCTCGGGTTGAGCACCCGCACG
>JANMMH010000202.1:0-4145 GCA_031373055.1 Rubrivivax sp.
GGTGGCCGTAGCCCCTACGGCGGTGGCGGTGGTGGCGGCGGCGGCCGTAGCCCCTACGGCGGTGGTGGCAGCGGCGGCGGCGGTGGCAACCGCGGCGGCTACTGAGCCCGGCTTTCCCCATCCGACAAGAAGGCGCCCTGCGGGCGCCTTTTTCGTGGCCGGCCGCGCTGCTTTCAGAAGCGATCGGGCCGCAGCACCTGCACTTGGCTGAAGTGCATCGCCACGCTGTAGTTCGGCGCGTAGTGGGCCAGCACATGCGCGGCAATGATGTCGGCCACGGCCTCATCGCAAATCACGCGCAGTTCGATGCTGCGGTCGGCCTCCCAGTCGCCGTCGCGCGCGCCTTCGTGGCCGGCGCCATGCACTTCGCTGACGGTCCAGGTCTGCGCACCGCGCGCGCGCACGTCACGCACCAGCGCTGGCTCCAGCACGGCCTCGGTCACGATGGTGAGTTGCGTCTTCGGGTGTTTGGTCATGAGGTCAGCCTCCGAGCCAGCTCGATGTACAGCGGGATACCCGCGACGATGTTGAACGGGAAGCTGATGCCCAGCGCCGCCGTGATGGAGAGTGCTGCGTTGGCCTGCGGCACCGCAATACGCATGGCCGTGGGTGCGGCGATGTAGCTGGCACTGGCCGCGAGTGTCGCCAGCAGCGCCACGCCGCCGGTGCTCAGCCCCAGCGCCACACCGACGGCCGCGCCGGCCAGTGCCAGCAAGGGCGGCGCGCCCAGGCCGACCACCAACACCGCCAGGCCGAAGCGTCGCACCTCCGCCAAGCGCGCGCCCGCCACCAGGCCGAGTTCCAGCAAGAAGAGTGCGAGCACGCCTTTGAAGGGGTCGACAAACACGGCCTTGATCGGCGCAACGCCGGCCTCACCCGCCAGTGCGCCGATCGTCAGCCCGCCCAGCAACAAGAGCACGCTCTTGCCGAACATCACGTCGTGCAGCACCTGCTGTGCGCGCGCGCCAGGCGCGGGTGCACGCCAACGCGCCAGCAAGATGCCGGCGATCAAGCCCGGCGCTTCCATCACCGCCACCCACAGCGCGGCGTGCGACTCATAGGCAATGCCTTCGCGCGTGAGCGTGGCCGTGGCCACAGCAAAGGTCACCACGCTCACCGAGCCGTAGTGCGCGGCCAGGGCCGCAGCGTCCACCGCTGTGAGTCGCAGCGCACGCAGCACGGGGAACAACACGAACGGAATCGCGAACCCGAGCGCCGTGCAGGCCAGCACCTGGGGTGCCAGCACCGCCAGCGGCTGGCGCGATAGTTCGATGCCGCCTTTGAGGCCGATGGCCAGCAAGAGGTAGATGGCCAGCGTTTCGTACAACGCCTCGGGAAGGCGCAGATCGCTCTTGACCAAGCGCGCGAAGACGCCCAGCAGGAAAAAGAGCACGACGACGTCGATCATCAGCGCGTCAGTGCATTCAAAGCGTTAGCTCTTACGCGGCTTGCGTCCGCGGCCGGCCATGGCGCGGTCATAGATGAAGTTGGGGAGTGCACGCAAGACCTTCGCCACCACGGCCATTTGCCACGGAATGACACGATAGCTGCTGCCCCGTGCAATGGCATTGAAGGCTTGCTCGGCGAAGGCCTTTGCGCTCATCAGGAAAGGCATGCTGTAGGGGTTGCGCGCGGTCAGCGGCGTGGCGATGTAGCCCGGCAGCAGCGTGACCACGCGCACGCCGCTGGCGCGGCATTCAACGCGCAGGCTTTCACAGTACGCCACCACGCCGGCCTTGCTGGCGCAGTAGGCCGCGTGCCCGGGCAGGCCGCGAATGGCGGCGACGCTGGCCACGCCCACGAGCGCGCCGCTGCCACGCTCGCGCATGGCCGCCACGAAGGGCTGGAAGGTGGCGGCCAGGCCGGTGACGTTGGTGGCCAGCACGTCGGCCAGCACGTCGATGTCGGCGCGCACCGCCGTGTCGACGCCGACGCTGATGCCGGCACTGGCGATCACGACATCGGGCAGGCCCATCGAGTTGATGCAAGCCTGGCCCGCAGCCACGATGCTGTCGACTTGCTGTACGTCAGCGGCGAACACGGCCCAGCGCTCGGGTGCCAGGCCTTCACGCTGCGCCCAGGCTTGCACCTCGGCCGTGCGCCGCGCCACCAGCGCCAAGCGCCAGCCGGCCTGGGCATAACGCGCGGCCAGCGCCTGGCCAATGCCGCTTGAGGCGCCAGTGATGAAGACCAGTGGCGGGAGGGCGTTGCTCAAGGTTTCTTCACCACGCGCGGCGCAAAGCTCGCGCGCTGCACACCGCTGAGCTCGACACGCCCCAGTGCGTGCTCGTAGCTCATGGCGCCGGCGCGGATTTCCGTCCCCTCGCGCTGCACCAGCACCGGAAGATGCGTGCGCAGTTTTTCGCTCACCGTGTAGAGATGCAGGAACTCGCTGCTCACGCTCAAGGCTTGGCCCTGGCGGTCGACGCTGTCCAAACGCGCCGCGCCGATCAACTGCACTTCACTGCCGTCGCCATTGCTCAAGGCACGGCGCGAACGCGCTTCGGTGACACGGCCATCGGGCGCGAACGCGCGCAGTTGCAGCTCGTCGATCTCGATGCGGTCGGTGTCGGGGAAGTGGCGCATCACCGCGCCTTCCAAGCGCACCTTCAGCCGCCCATCGGGTGCGAAGCGCTCCATCACGAAGCGCGACATGGTGTAGTCGGGCTCGGTGCGCACGGGCTCGCCTTCGCGAGTCTTCAGCGGCTGCGGCGTGTTCTTCACCAGCCACCACGAGCCCGACGCCAGCAGCGCCATCAAAAGCAGCGGCAGGTAGGCCGAGATGGCGTCGCGCAGCCACGCGCCTACACTGCGCCGGGTCGCGCGCGGGCGTGCGGCACCGAGCGAGATCGGCACCTCGGGCAGGTCAGGCAGGTGCAGCTCGGCGGCCATCAGCGGGTGTCCAGTGACCCGGTGGCCCCGCGCAGCAACGCTCCGTAGCGCCCGCTGGCTGCGAGCAGGATGTCGCAGAACTCGCGCGCCGCGCCCTCGCCACCGCGCGCCGCCGTGATGTAGTGCGCCACGGCGCGCACCTCCACATGGGCGTTAGGCGGGGCGACGGCAAAAGCTGCGCGGGTGAGCAGCGGCAGGTCGGGCCAGTCGTCGCCAATGGCGGCCACCTGCTCCCAGGCAAGGCCCAGCGTGGCCAGCAGCGTTTGCGCTGCTGACAACTTATCGTGCACGCCGTAGGCCGCATGCGGAAGCCCCAAATCAAGCATGCGCCGGCGCACAGCCGGCGAGTCGCGCCCGGTGATGACGATCGGCGTGATGCCGGCCACCATCAGCAGCTTCAGGCCCTGGCCGTCAAGCACCGAGAAGGCCTTGACGACTTCACCGTCGGCGCCGATGTAAAGCCGGCCATCGGTGAGCACACCATCGACATCGAAGATCGCCGCGCGCAGGCCCAGGCTGCCGTCCGCGCTGCGGCCTTGCGCGCGCAGCAGCAGCTCGGGCGGGAAGTTCAGTGCGGGCTTGATGTCCATGAAAAGTTTAGCCACTCAATCCAGCGTGACCTCGGTGCGCACCGTGCCGGCACGGTCGGCGGTGGCCGTCATCGCCAGCACCGCGCCGCGCGGCCCGCGCACGACCCACTCAACGACGGCGCGGTCGGCCGTGATGTCGCGCGTGGGCAAGAAGCCTTGCAGGCTGGTCTTGGGCGCGTGGCCTTCCAGGTGCGCGCCCTCCACACGCTCTTTGCCGCTGACGAGCTGCACCTGCGGCGTGAGGTGGATCTCGAACACCGTGCCGCGCGCCGTCTTGCGCTCGATCGCGCGCTTGGTCACGTACGCTGGCAGCCAGCCACTGTTGGCCACGGCAAAACGCACGCGCCAGGTGTCGGTGCCCAGTGCACGTACTTCGGCTCTTAGCACTTCGAGCTTGGGCAGCGACAGCGCGATCTGCGTCATCCAGGCCGGAAAACGTGCCACCTCGCGCTCACGCAAGGCGGGCGGCGGGTTGCGCCAGTAGTTCATCTTGTCCCAGCCACCAAGCTCGACCATGCCCAGCTGCGGGTGGCGGTAGCTGTACCAGTCCACGTGCGCCTTGCCCTCGCACTGCTCGTCGCTCCACTTCAGGAGCTTCAAGTCGTCTTCCACCGGGTGCTCGCGGTACCAGTCGATCCACTTGTAGTCGGTGATGCCGGCCTC
>JANMMH010000805.1:0-2594 GCA_031373055.1 Rubrivivax sp.
AGCAGCGAGCCGATGACAAAGCTCAGCTGCGGAATCCACATCGGCACCACCAAGAGGCCGCCCGCCATGTCACCCAGCTCCCAGCTCTCGAATGTGAAGCGCGCGGCCCAGAAGGCGAGGTAGCCGATGGCCACCGCCGCCACCGCCAGCGAGCCGAGCTCGAAGCCGTGGCGTGCCCGCCGCGGCAGGCTCTCCAGCAGCAGGCTCACGCGTACGAAGTCGCCGTTGCGAAAACTCTGCGCCATCGCCAGGAAGGCGGCGGCGGCGCAGAGCCAGGCCACGAGATCGTTGATGGTGCCCACGCGCCAACCGACTTCGCGGCCGATCGAGGCGTAGATCATCAAGACGAAGATGGAGAGCACGCACAGCCCCGCCAGGGCTGCGGCGGCGTCGTACAGGGCATCAAGCAAGCGTCGCATGGGGTGATCCTAGGCGCCGCTGGCGTGCGCAGGGGTTGGGGATTACTTGCGGAAGGCGTCGATCACGGCACGGCCTTCAGCGCCCGCCGTGGCCAGCCAGTCGGCCGTCATGCGCTCGCCAATGGCCTTGAGTTCACGCTTCAAGCCTTCCGCGCTGGCGTCGATCTTCATGCCCCTGGCCGCCAGCTCTTTAAGGTACTCGGCGTCCTTTTGTTCGCTGATCTGCCAACCGCGTGCCTCGGCCGCCGTGGCAGTCTTGAGCACGGCGTCTTGCGTGGGCTTGTCCAGGGCCTCGAAGGCCTTCTGATTCACCACCACGATGTTGCGCGGCAACCAGGCGGCCACGGCGTAGAAGTGCTTCACGTGCTCGTGCAGCTTGCTGTCGACACCACTCGCACTCGACGTTAGGAAGTTGTTCACCGCGCCGGTGGCCAGCGCCGCCGGCAGCTCGGCCAGCTGCACCGTGACGGGCACGGCGCCCGCCAGTTCAGCAATCTTCGACGTGGCCGGGTTGTAGGCACGCATGCGCGTGCCTTTCAGGTCGGCCAGTGTGGCCACAGGTTTGATGCTGTACAGGCTTTGCGGCGGCCACGGCACGGCATAGAGCAGCTTCATGCCTTGGCTGCCAAGCACACGCTCCAGCGCCGGGCGCGAGACGTCGTTCAGCCTCTTCGCCTCGGCGTAACTCGTGGCCAGGAAGGGGATGGAGTCCAGGCCGTAAAGCGTGTTGTCGTTGGCCGCGCCCGAGACGATGAACTCACCGATGGGCGTTTGTGCCGACTGCACCGCGCGCTTGATCTCGTTGGCCTTGAACAGCGACGCGCCGGCGTGCACGACGACCTTCAACTTGCCGGCACTGGCCTTGTCCAGCTCGTCGGCAAACCATTGCAGGTTTTGCACCTGGAAGGTGTTGGCGCCGTAGCCCGAGGGCAGGTCCCATTTGGTTTGCGCCCAGATCGGCGTGGCGGCGGCGAGCGACAAGGCGGCGGCAAGGAAGAGGTGCTTCATGCGAATCTCCAGGCTCAGAAACTGGCCAGTTGGTGGTTGAGCAAATCGGTGATCAACATCGCGCCCGGTGCGTGCGTGATGGCCAGGGGCGGGCGCGCTTGCATCAGCGCGGCTTGTGGCGTGACACCACAAGCCCAGAAGACAGGCAGCTCGTCGGGCATCACCTCGACGGCGTCGCCGTAGTCGGGCTGGCTGAGGTCGTTGATGCCGATGAGCGTGGGGTCGCCGATATGCACCGGCGCGCCATGCACCGCCGGGTAGCGCGAGGTGATCTGCACGGCGCGGATGGCGTCGGCCGCTTTCATGGGCCGCATCGTCACCACCAGCGGCCCGGCAAACGGCCCGGCTGGCGCGGTGGCCAACGTGGTGCGGTACATCGCGACGTTGCGGCCTTCCTGCACATGGCGCAGTGGCAAACCCGCGTCGAGCAAGGCCTGCTCAAAGCTGAAGGAGCAGCCAATGACGAAGCCGACGAGGTCTTCGCGCCAAAGCGCCGTGATGTCGGTGGGCTCGTCGACGAGCACGCCCTCGCGCCAGACGCGGTAGCGCGGCAGGTCGCTGCGCAGGTCGATGTCCGCACCCAGGCTGGGCAGATGCGGTCTGCCCGCGTCGCCCACCGCCAGCAAGGGGCAGGGGCGGGGGTTGCGTTGGCAGTAGAGCAAGAAGTCGCCAGCCCAGGCGCGCGGCAAGATGACGACGTTGCCCTGCACGTGGCTCGTGGCCAGGCCGCTGGTGTGGCCGTTGAATGCACCGCTGCGGATGGCGGCGCGCAAGGAGCTGGTTTGCATGGGACGCGATTGTGCGAAGCCCCCAGCTCGATGCGCAAACGCAAAGTTTTTCTATGGCTTCAGCGATTTTTTCGATGAGCGTGATCCACGTGCGGCACGTGGCGCAGGCCCTGCGGCGCCTTGCCACGCGTCAGCACCGACTCCACCGCCAGCGCCAAGATGCTGGCACCTGGGTCGGCGCGCCAGCTCAGGTGCAGCGGCAAAGGCCTCAACTCGACCTCGCAGCGCAGCACCGCCAGCGAGCGCCGCTGCGCCAGCCGCGCCACCGCAGCCTGCGGCAAAGTGGCCACGCCGAAGCCTTGTTCAACCAGCTCCACCATCGCCGAGATCGACGAGATCGAATGCACGCGTGGCGCCTCCACGCCTTCACGCCGGCACA
>JANMMH010000834.1:0-9500 GCA_031373055.1 Rubrivivax sp.
AGCGAGCCATGCGCCAGGTTGACGTTGCGCATCAAGCCAAAGACGAGCGTGAAGCCACTGGCGACGATGAAGTACAGCGAGGCCAGCGTCAGACTGTTGAGCAGGGTCAGCAGGTACAGGCGCGTGTTGTCGACCAGCGCCCATATTGAGAACACCGCGATAGGCCCACCCAGCAGCAGCCACAGTGCCCACTGCTTGCGTGTTAGCGCTCGCGTTTGCACAAGGTCAGCACTCACGCGGCGCGCTCCCAGCGCTGGCCATGCTGCAAAGGCGGCGCCTTGGCGAAGCGGCCGTCTTTCATCACCGCGAGCAGGCGCTTGGGTTCACGCAGGATCGCCAGGTTGGCCAGCGGGTCACCATCCACCAGCAGCAAGTCGGCGAGGAAGCCTTCTTTCACCTGCCCTAGCTCGTGCGCGCGCTGCATGATCTGCCCGCCATACAGCGTGGTCGAGCGGATGGCCTCCATCGGCGTGAAGCCCAGGTACTTGACGAAAAACTCCAGGTCGCGCGCGTTCTGGCAGTGCGGCGTGAAGGCAAAACCGTAGTCACCGCCAGGCAGCACGCGGATGCCGCGCTTGTGCATGCGCGAGAGCGACTCCAGCGCCGCACCCCATTCGTCGTCATAGCCCATCTGCACGGCCATCGCGCGCGTGATGCCGTAGGGCTCGGCCTCGTTGAGCATGGCGTAGAGGATGCCGATGCCGGGCACGACGAAGACGCTGTCGCGCACGGCTTCAAGCTGGTCCAGCACTTCACTATCCGTGTAGCTAGCGTGATAGATGAGCTGAATGCCGTGGCGCAGCGCTTGCTTCACGCTGGCGGCCGAACGGGCATGCACGATGATGCGTTTGCCACGCATCTTGACTTCTTCGGCGGCCGCAGCGACCTCGGCGTCGGTCATCCAGGTGGTGTGCGCGGGCGAATTCGGCGTGAAGTTATCGCCCGACAAATTCAGCTTGATGGAGTCGACGCCGTACTTCAGGAACATGCGCTCGATGCGGCGCATGTCGTCAGTGCCGTTGTCGTTGACGCCGAAGCTGAATTCGGGGAAGGGCAGGTGCGACAGCGTCTCGTCGCCCAGGCCACCGGGCACGGTGATTTCCTGGCTCGCCGCGAGGTAGCGCGGCCCCGGAATCTGCCCGGCTTCGATGGCGTTGCGGATGACGACATCCAGCCGCGGCTTGGCACACGCAGCCCCCAGGCACGAGGTGAACCCGGCTTCAAGGTAGCGGCGCGCCACCTTGGCGCACCACAACACATGTTCTTCCAGCGGCATGGCCTGGATGGCCGAGAGCGTGGCCGCGTCGTTCCATGAAAAGTGCGTGTGGGCCTCGCACATGCCGGGCATGAGCGTGGCGCCTGCGCCGTCGATGACGGTGGCGTTGCCCGACGCTATTGCCGCACTGCCACGTCCGACTTGCGCGATGCGCTTGCCGCTGACGCGCACGCTGCCGAGAAAGGGCTGTGTTTGGCCGCTGCCGTCGAGGACTCTAACGTTGGTGAAGAGGGTGTCCGTCATGACATCACGCTGCCCATCGTGTACTCCTCGCCCCACGCACCGGCGGCGCGCGGTGAAACTCGCCGTCCTTCATCACCGCCAGGATGCGGCGCTTGTCTTGCAGTACGGTGATGTCCGCCAACGGGTCGCCGTCGACGAGCAAGATGTCGGCCAGGCAGCCTTCGCGGATGTAGCCCAGCTGCTTGCCCAGGTTCATCATCGGCGCGCCCCAGGCGGTGGCCGCGAGCAGCGCTTCCATGGAGCTCATGCCCACCACCTCCACGAAAGTTTCCAGATCTTTGGCGTTCGTGCCATGCGGTGTCCAGGCAAAACCGTAGTCGCCGCCGGGCAGGATGCGAATCCCGCGCTGGCGCATCGCTTTCATGCTGGCCACGGCCGCTTCGAGCTCGCGGTGGTAGCCCATCTTCTTCGTCACCTCGGGCGTCAAGCCCCACTCACTGGCGTGGTGGCAGGTGTTGATGAGCCAGGCCAGGCCGGGTGCGACGAAGTGCTCGAACTTCTTCGCTTCGAGCATGTCCAGCGCTTCGCTGTCAGCGTAACTGGCGTGGTAGATGACGGCGATGCCCTGGCGCACGCATTCCTTGATGGCCCAGGTGCTGCGGGCGTGCGCGGCGACGCGTTTGCCCCAGCGTTTGGATTCGTCCACGCAGGTGGCCACCTCGCCTTCGGTGAACTGGCTCATCTCACTGGGCATGCCGGTGATGGACTCGCCGCTCAAGTTGATCTTGATCTGGTCGACGCCGTACTTGGCAAACATGCGCACGCAGCGGCGCATCTCCTCATTGCCGCTGACGATGGCGCCAAACGCAAACTCGTGTTGTGGCAAATGCGGCGCGGTGGTGTCGCCCAGGCCACCGGGCACGGTGATTTCCTGGCTGGCGGCGATGTAGCGCGGGCCGACGATGGTGCCGTCATTGATGGCGTTGCGGATCACGACGTCCAGCCGCGGTTTGGCCGTGGCCGCGCCAACGCAGCTCGTCCAGCCCATGTCGAGGTAGGTCTTGGCGACCTCGGCACACCACAGGATGTGCTCTTCGGGCGGCATGCGCTGGATGCTGTCTAGCGTGGGCTGGTTGTTCCACGAAAAGTGCGTGTGCGCTTCCACCATGCCGGGCATGAGGAAGGCACCTGCGCCGTCGATCACCTGCGCACCCGCCACCGGCGCGCTGCGCTGGCCGAAGCCGCTCTTGACCACGCGTGTGATGCGCTGGCCCGAGACCAACACCTCGCCGTTGAAAGGCGTTTCACCCCCGCCGTCGAAGACGCGCACGTTGGTGAAATGAACATCGGCCATGGCGTTTACTTTCGCGGTTAGCGCGTGCGCTCAACAAAGTCGCGCAGCAAGCGCTGGCACTCGGGCGTGCGCTCCAGCTGCGGCCAGTGGCCACAGCGGCTGAGCACCTCGACACGCGCCTGGAGCAACTGCGAGGCCAATTGGCGCGCACCCGACAGCGGCGTGACCACGTCTTCGTCGCCGTTGATGATGAGCACCGGGCAGGTGATGGCATGCGCGGGTGCGGCGGTGCTTTGTGCCAGTGCGATGCAACTGCGCGCAAAGCCTTCGGCGGGCTGCGCTGCCACCGACTCGCGCACATAGGCCACCGCCAGTGCGTTGTTCTCGCGCGTGGACGCCGACAGCGCTGCGGCGGAGATGCTCTCGGCGATGCCGAACATGCCTTCACTGCGCGCCACCTTCGCGCGTTCGAGCATGGCCACACGCTGCGCCGGCAAGGCCTCGGCCATAGCGCCAAACAGCGTGAGGCTGCGCACCAACCCCGGCGCGCTCACAGCCAGGTGTTGGGCCGTGATGGTGCCCAGCGAATGGCCCACGACATGCGCGCGCTTGATGCCGAGAGCTGCGCAGACCTTCAGCAGCGCGTCG
Organism: Rubrivivax sp.; assembly: GCA_031373055.1. Taxonomy (GTDB): domain Bacteria; phylum Pseudomonadota; class Gammaproteobacteria; order Burkholderiales; family Burkholderiaceae_C; genus Rubrivivax. The sequence goes on from JANMMH010000834.1 coordinate 3,402, forward strand.
ACAAAGACGGCGATCGACAACTGCCCCTTGTGCGGCGTGTGCTCGTCCAAGGCGTAGGCCGCATGCGAGCGCGCCGAGCCTGGCATCTCGACACGCACACAACGCCGGCGGCTGAGCGCGGGCAAGAGCGGCGTCCAGGCGTTCATGCTGCCGCCCAGGCCGTGAATGAACAGCAGCACGTCGCCCTCACCGCGCACATCCACGGCCATTCGATCGACGTACTGCACGGCCATCGCGCGCGCTACTCGAAGCGATTTTCGATAGCGCCGATGCCATCGATTTCGATGCGCACGACGTCGCCACCCTGCAACCAGCGCTGCGGGGAGAAGCCCATGCCCACGCCTGCGGGCGTGCCCGTGGCGATGATGTCGCCGGGCATCAGCGTCAAGCCGCGCGAGCAGGTTTCGATCAGCAGCGGGATGTCGAAAATCATGTCGGGTGTGACAGCGTCTTGCCGCAGCTCACCGTTGACCCAGCCGCGCACGCGCGTGTGGCGGCCGTCCATCTCGTCGGTCGTCACCAGCCACGGGCCCATGGGGCAGAAGCTGTCGATGCTCTTGCCCAGGTGCCACTGGCCGTGGCGCACCTGGATGTCGCGCGCGGTGACGTCGTTGACGATGGTGTAGCCAAAGATGTGCTCCATCGCCTGGCTGCGCGGGATGTCGCGCCCACCGCGGCCGATGACGATGGCCAGCTCACTTTCGTAATCGATCTGCTCCGAGACGGCCTTGCCCGGCAGGCGCACCACATCAAACGGCCCGATCACCGTTTGCGGCACCTTGCTGAAGACCATCGGCCAGCCGTCGTCTTTGGCCTGCGTGCCGCTGAAAACGCTGGCAGCGAGCTCTTGCGCATGGGCGCGGTAATTGCGGCCGACACAAAAGAGGTTGCGATGCGGGCGCGGCAGCGGCGCGCGCAGGGTCACCGCGTCGATGGGCAACCGTGCGCCGTCAGCGGGCGGCAGCGGCTCGCCGCGCAGCAGCAGCTCGATCAGCGGCATGGCGCCGAGTGAGGCGTCGGCCACGCGCAGCGGCGTGAGCTCGCGGCCGTCGGCCGACACCGTGCCGACGTAGGAGCGGCCGCCCCAGTTCCAACTGGCGATGCGCATGGTGGTGGGTCTCCTGGCGCCGCGTGGACGGGGTCCAACGCAGGCTTTATGGAAATTGAGACTTGCGTCTCAATTCGGGATGGCTGCATCATAGGCGCGCGCTCGTTGGGCGCGCAATGCCCGCTAGGGCTCTTCACTTCAGGACAAACCCGGATGCCGCGTCCTCGCCCCACCCAAGCCCCGGCTCCGCCCGAGCGCGGCGTCAAGGCAGCCACGCACGCGCTGCTGCTGGACACGGCGATGGCGCTCATCAAGCAAGACGGCCACATTCCGTCGGTGGCCGAGGTAGCGGTGCGCTGCAAGGTGTCGCGCGCCACCGCCTACCGCTATTTCCCTTCGCGCAGTGCGCTCATCACGGCGGTGATCGATGTCTCGCTCGGACCGGTGCGCACCTTCCAGTCCACCAGCGTTGACGCGCGCGAGCGTGTGCAAGAGCTCTTCGAGCGCTCCTTCCCGCGCTTCAAGGAATTCGAGCCGCAGATGCGCGCGGCCGCCCAGTTGTCACTGGAGCAGTGGCAGCTGCGCCGCGCGGGCCTGCTGGAAGAAGAGCCATACCAGCGTGGCCACCGCATCCGCATCCTGGAGCACGCGCTGGCCCCGCTAACGGCCAAAATGAGTGCGGGTGCACACAAGCGCCTGCACATGGCCATGTGCATCGTGTTTGGTATCGAGCCCTACATGGTGCTCAAGGACATCTGGGGCGTGGGCGACCGCGAGGTCGAGCGCACGGCGCTGTGGATGGCCCAGGCGCTGATCGACGCGGCGCTGCGCGAGGCGGCTCAAGGCGGCGGCGTGGGCGCCACGGCGCGGCGCGTCAAGGCCAGGGCGTCGACGCTGTAGACAGCCAGGCCGGCCCAGATCAGCGCGAAGCCCACGAGCCGTGTGCTGTCGAAGGCCTCATGGAAGACCCACACCCCGAGCACAAACTGCAAGCTCGGTGAGATGTACTGAAGCAGGCCCAGCGTGGCCAACGGCAGCCGGCGCGCTGCCGCCGCGAACATGACCAAGGGCACGACGGTGAGTGGCCCGGACGCCACCAGCCACGCCACCAGCGTGGTGTCGCCGCGCAGCAGCGCGCCGTCATGTTGCAGCGTCCACCAGGCCAGCAGTGGCAATGCAAGCAGCGCCATCAATCCGGTCTCAACCGACAGCCCTTCCAGCGCGCCGAGGCGCGCCGTCTTGCGCACCAAACCATAGAGCGAGAAGAGGCCAGCCAGTGCCAAGGCCACCCACGGCAGAGCCCCGGCGGCGATGGTCAGCCACGCCACGCCGGCGCCGGCCAGTGCCACCGCCAGCCATTGCACCAAGCGCAGTCGCTCGCGCAGCACCAGCACACCCAGCGCGACGTTGCAAAGCGGGTTGATGAAGTAGCCCAGGCTGGCGTCCAGCACATGGCCGCTGCTCACGGCCCAGACGTAGAGCAGCCAGTTGCTGCTGATGAGCAAAGCACTGGCGGCGTAAACCCACAGCTGGCGCGGCGTTTCGCGCAGCGTCGCCAGCCACGTCCAGCGGCGCAAGTAAGCCAGCACGAGGGCGATGAAGGGCAGCGACCAGACGGCGCGGTGCAGCACCACTTCAAACGCCGGCACGCTGGCCACCAGGCGAAAGTACAAGGGGTACAGCCCCCACGCCGCAAAGGCGAGGGCGGCGTAGATGGCGCCTGGGTTCATCGGTGGCGGCATTGTCACGGCGTGTCGCAGTGGCGCGCCGCCGGCGCGAGGCCACGCGGGAAACTGCGGTGGCGCCCAGCGCCGCCCTGCGCATCATGGCGCCCATGCCCAAAGTGATGTTCACGCCGCAATTGCGCCGCTTCACCGCCACGCCAGAGGTCGCCAGCGAGGCCACCCACTTGCGCGCGGCGCTGGACGACGCCTTCAGCGTCAACCCTCAACTTCGAGGTTATGTGCTCGACGAACAAGGCCATGTGCGGCCCAACGTCGTGATCTTCATCGACGGGCAGCGACAAGACGACCGCATTGAACTGACGCAGCCGCTTTCCACCACCAGCACGGTCTACGTGCTGCAAGCCTTGTCTGGAGGATGAACGCCATGAACCAAGCATCGACCTCACGCGCCTGGGTCGCCACGCGCAAAGGTCTCTTCGAGATGCAACGCGCGCGCGACACCTGGCAGGTGGCGCGCGTGAGTTTTCTGGGCGAGCCCGTGAGCATGGTGCTACCGCCAAATGGCGACGGCTGCATGCTCGCCGCATTGAACCTGGGCCACTTCGGCGTCAAGGTGCATGCCTCAGACGACGCCGGCGCGACGTGGCAAGAGGTGGCCACGCCTGTCTACCCCTAACAACCGAAGGACGCTACCGGCCCGGCCTGGAAGCTCCAGCAGATCTGGTCACTGGTGCAGGCCCACGGCACGGTCTGGGCCGGCACCTTGCCCGGCGGCCTGTTTCGCAGCAGCGACTTCGGTCGCAGCTGGCAGCTGGTGGAGTCGCTATGGCAACGCCCCGAGCGGCTGGGCTGGTTTGGCGGTGGTTATGACGCGCCGGGTATCCATTCGATCTGCCCGCACCCGACCCGGCGCGGCGAGCTCGCACTTGGCATCAGCTGCGGCGGCGTGTGGGTCACGCGTGACGACGCGGCCAGCTGGCAGCTGCAAGCCCAAGGCATGCGCGCCAACTTCATGCCGCCCGAGCAGGCCGACAACCCCAACATCCAGGACGCACATCTCATCGCACGCTGCGCCAACCAGCCCGACGTGCTGTGGTGCCAGCATCACGGCGGCATCTGGCGCAGTGGCGACAACGCCGCGTCGTGGCAGGAAGTCACCACCGCCCCGCTGTCCAACTTCGGCTTCGCGGTGGCCGTGCATCCGTTTGATGCCGACACCGCCTGGTTCGTGCCCGGTGTGGCCGACCAGCAGCGTGTGCCGGTAGGTGCAGCGTTAGCCGTCAACCGCACGCGCGACGGCGGCAAGAGCTTCGAGACCCTGCGCGCAGGCCTGCCGCAACACCACTGCTACGACCTCGTCTACCGCCACGGCCTGGTGGTGGCCGACGACGGCCGCACGCTTTTGATGGGCAGCACCACCGGCGGCCTGTGGAGCAGCGCCGATGGGGGTGACGCCTGGCGGCGCGTCGATGCCTTGCTGCCGCCGATTTACGCCGTGCGCTTTGGTTGAGGCGCGCCGCACTGTGGCGCATCGCACACACAAGCGCTTCAATCCGCGTTGACTCCATCATTTGGGGGATCGCGCTTGCGAGCGCGTGCGCGTCCAATGGCATCGCAAGTCGACGCGGCGTCGCACATCCCAAGCCCTGCCCACGCGCCGCCGCCCAGCTGACTTGGGGAGCCTGTCATGCCACAGACCTACAACGTCGGTTCGCGCTCGCGCTTTGTCACGCTCACCGCCTGGGCCTTCATCGTGATGGCGCTCCTGGCCATCGCCAGCGCGCTGGTGCGCAGTGCCGAGGTGAGCGCGCTCACGCAGCCCTGGCGCGGCGTGACGCTGCCGCTGCTGACGGGCCTCTTGGTCGACTACCTGCCTTGGCTGATGGGCGCCGCGCTGGCCGTTTCGGGCGCCATGCTGGCCAGCGCGGTGGGCCTTTTGATGCGCCTGGAATGGGCGCGGCGCACGGCCATCGCGCTCTTGGTGCTGGTGGTGCTGGCTAACCTGGGTGGGCTGTGGTTGCAGCACGAGCTGGTGCAAGCGCTGGTGCAGGCCACACTCAGCCAAACCAAGCTGCCGGTACAGGCGCTGGGTGTCTTCGGCGGCATGGCCACGGCCGCGCAGCTGATGGCCATGCTCGTCACGCTGGTGGCGTGCGGGCTCATCGTGTGGATCATCCGGCGGCTGATGTCCGACGCCGTGCGCCAGGAATTTGCCTGATCAGTCGACCGCGCCGTCGACGTAAAACCAGCGCCCACCTTCGCGCACAAAGCGGCTGACTTCATGCAGCCGCTGCGCGCGGCCAGCGAGCTTGCTGCGCGCCACGAACTCGACGGTGGCGTGTTCGTCGTCGATGGCACCGTGGGTTTTGACTGTCAGCCCTAGCCAGCGTAGCCCCGGCTCTTCGGGCGCTATGGCCTGCGGGCGCGTGCTGGCGTGCCAAGTTGCGAGCAGGTAGTCGCCCAAGCCCAGCACGTAGGCGGCGTAGCGAGAGCGCATCAAGGCTTCAGCATTAGAGGCTTGCAGCGCGAACTCGCCTTCATGCCAGCGCCCGCAGCAGTGGCGATAAGGACGGGCGTGGCCGCAGGGGCAAGCATCGTCGGGTTTCATCACACCTACACTTTGCCACCGCTTCGCCCCACCGCACGAGGACACCCATGCTCGACCCGCAAGCCCACGCTTTGATTCAGATGATGGTCAAACTGGCGGTGCCGCCGGTGCACACGCTCACGCCCGACGAGGCACGGCGCCTCTACCGCGAGCGGCGCAGCTACACGCAGCCCGAGCCGCCACCCATCGGCGCGGTGTGTGACCTTGACATCCCCGGGCCGGCCGGCGCCGTGCCCTGCCGCCTGTACAAGCCCCTGGCGGATGCGGCCATGCTGCCCACGCTGGTGTACTTCCACGGTGGCGGCTGGGTCATTGGCGACCGCGACACGCACGACGTGCTGTGCCGCCAGCTCTGCGCTGGCGCCGGCATCGCGGTGCTGTCGGTGGACTATCGGATGGGCCCCGAGCACCGCTTCCCCGCTGCGCCCGCAGACTGCCTGGCCGCCACGCGCTGGGTGCAGCAACACGGCGCATCGCAGGGGCTGGACGGCGCGCGCATGGCCATCGGCGGTGATAGCGCGGGCGGCAACCTGGCGGCGGTGGTGGCGCTGATGCTGCGCGACATGGGCGCACCCGCGCCGGCTTTGCAGTTGCTCATCTACCCGGCCACCGACATGCGCGCCGTCGCACCTTCGCACACGCTCAACGGCCAGGGTTACTTGCTGACCTCGGACAGCATCGCCTACTACCGCGGCCACTACATCAGCGAACAAGCCAGCTGGAGCGATTGGCGCGCCTCTCCACTGTTAGCACCCAGC
>JANMMH010000001.1:0-4643 GCA_031373055.1 Rubrivivax sp.
GCCGCTGACCCGAAAGCCGCCTGCCACCGGGGTGATTGTGTACAGCGCACGGTTGGCGCTGAAGCGCGCGGTGTCGCTGCCGCTGCCGCCAGTGATGTGGTCGTTGCCCGCGCCGCCTTCAAGCACGTCGTCGCCGCTGCCACCACCCAGCGTATCGCCTTGCGTCGTGCCCACGGCGTAGTGGCCGGCCGTGCTGTGGCCCAACAAGCCGCCCAGGCCGTCACCACCATAGAGCCACATCAGGGCCGCGATGTCGTAAGCCTGGTAGCTGCTGTAGGGGCCGCCCGACGCGGTGTATGACAACAGCGTGTTGGCGGTGCTGTCTTGCGCCGGCGGTAGCGTCACGTTGCCCTCGAAGGGATGCTTCAGGCCCATGGCGTGGCCCAGCTCGTGCAGCAAGATCTGAAAGCCGGCCGTGCCAGGCGTGGGGTTGCTCGTGCTTGCGGCGAACTCGGCGTTGTCCAGGTAGATCCACGCGTCGGCTCGGTAGTCGCTGACCGTGTTGCCTGAAATGCTGTAGCCCGAATTCCAGCTGCACAGGCCGGCCACGCCCGCATCGGCCACATTGGCCGCACCGAAGTGGAGGTCGGCTGTATTGCCGTCGCCTGTGGCCACAAAGCTGATACCTGTGACCGCTGCCAAGTGGCTCAATGCGCTGATGACAGCAGCCTGTTGCGCGACATTGAATGTGCTCACCGGGCCCGATAGCTTTGGCGCGTCGGCTGCGTTGGCGGGGGTCAGCGCGAAGGTGTAGTAAAGCGTGGTGCGCGTCGGCGCCAGCCAGTTCCAGCCCGGGCCGCTGGACAGCAGTGCATCGACATGGTTCATGCCCGATGCGGGCGTGGCGGAGACTTCGGCAGGAGTGGCCATGTGGGTGCTGCAGGCGCGCGCGACGAAGCGGCAGATCCTACGCGCGGCACGCGTGCGCAGGTGTCACGAATCATGAACTCCCAACGGTCTTGGGCGGCGCTTGGTCCAGGGGCATTGCCACCACAAAGTGGTCATAACGTATAAAAAAAATGTCAAAGAGTCACCTCCAGATCTTAGTTCGACGAACTCATGCTTTCTTTCGACTCAGGCGTTGCCTAGACTGTCGGCTGTCTTCTTGAGGAGTAAGCACCATGCACATCGCCCTGCTCGGCGCCGGACACATCGGCCACACCATCGCCAGCCTGCTTGCCGACAGCGGCGACTACGAGGTCACCGTCGTCGACCGCAGCGCCGACGCGCTGGCGAAGTTGAACATCGCTAATGTCAAGCATGTGTTGACCGATACGAGCGACGCCGCCGCCCTGCGCGGCGCGCTGCGCGGTCAGCAGGCGGTGATCAACGCGCTGCCCTACCACCTGGCCACGCTAGCTGCGACGCAAGCGCTGGCCGCAGGCTGCCACTACTTCGACCTCACCGAAGACGTGGCCGCCACGCGTGCCATCAAAGCCATGGCCGACGGCGCGGCCACCGCCTTCATGCCGCAGTGCGGCCTGGCGCCGGGTTTCATCGGCATCGTGGCGCACCACCTGGCGCAAAGTTTCGACACGCTGCAAGAGGTGAAGATGCGCGTGGGCGCGCTGCCGGCCTTCCCCACCAATTCGCTGAAATACAACCTGACCTGGAGCGTGGACGGCCTCATCAACGAGTACTGCCACCCCTGCGAGGCCATCCGCGACGGCCAGAACATCGAGGTGCTGGCGCTCGAAGGCATGGAACACTTTTCGCTCGACGGCACCGAGTACGAAGCCTTCAACACCAGCGGCGGCCTGGGCACGCTGTGTGAGACCTTGGCCGGGCGCGTGCGCGCGCTCGACTACAAAAGCGTGCGCTACCCCGGGCACCGCGACCTGATGAAATTGCTGCTCGAAGAACTGCAACTCAAAGACGACCAGGAGACGCTGAAGACCATCATGCGCCGCTCGATCCCGAGCACCATGCAAGACGTGGTGCTGGTCTTCGTGACGGTGAGCGGTATGCGCGATGGCGCCTTGGTGCAAGAGGTTTTTGCGCGCAAGATCTTTGCCGACCGCAGCGAGACGCGGCCGCTCTCGGCCATTCAGATCACCACGGCTGCGGGCGTCTGTGCCGCCGTCGATCTGTTTCGTGAAGGCCGCTTGCCGCAGCAGGGGTTCATCAAGCAAGAGCAGGTGGCGCTGCCGGACTTTTTGGCCAATCGATTTGGTAGCGCCTACCAGCAGTCGCGGCAGGTCGAGAGCATCGGCTGACGCCGAGCAATGGCGACAATGGTGGCAACGACAACCTGCCACCCGCCATGCCCAGCCACAGCCTCGACATCGCGAGCGCCACCGCGCGCCAGACCTCCCCCGAACACAAGCGTTTCCAGACCCTGCTGGGCAAGATCGAGAAGGCGCGCGCTCGGCTGACCGCCTGGCAGGAGCAGCTACCACTCTTTTCGCAGATGCACGACGAACAGACCGCGCCGGTCGTCAAGAAGTTGATGGCCACGCGGCGCGAGCACGCCTTCGAGCTCGAACAACTGCTGAACTCGCAGCGCTGGTCCAAGGCCGATGCCCAGAGTCTTGCGCAGATGATCTGCGACACCGCCAGCGAGCTGATCGACGGCAGTGACGTTGATGACGACGAGCTCAAGTCGCTCTTCAATCGGCACTCCGATGTTGACTTCGACAGCGTCGGGAAGGACGGGCTCGACGCCTTGAAGGGCATGCTGGAGAAAGTCACCGGCGTCGACCTCGGCAAAGACGCGGCAGGTTCGGCCGACGAGCTCTTTGCGCGCGCCCATGAGCACATGGCGAAACAGACGGCGGCGCAAGCTCAGGCCCACGCGCAGGCGCATGCCCAGCGGCACAAGCCCAGAAAGCTGACGGCGGCGCAAAAGCGCGCTGAGGAAGACGCCGCGCGCATCTCGCAAACCGTGCGCGATGTCTATCGCAAGCTGGCCAGCGCACTGCACCCAGACCGCATCAGCGAGCCCACCGCGCGTGCCCAAGCCACCGCGCAGATGCAGCGCGCTAACACTGCCTACGAGGCGGGGGACTTGCTGGCACTTCTGGAGCTGCAATTGCAGATCGAGCAGATCGACATCGCGCACGCCAGCGGCATCTCCGCGGTGCAAGTGCGCCACTTCAACAAGGTTCTGGCTGAGCAGCTGCGCGAGCTGGAGCAAGAGCTTGACGGGCGCCAGCACGCCTTTTGCGCGAGCTTTGGTTTGATGACCGAGCAGCGCCTGGACCCAAGCAAGCTGGGTATCTTGTTGAAGGACAAGATGCGCCACTTGGTCCTATCGCAGCTTGAGCTTGACCACATACGGCGCAGGCTGCGCGGGGACGCCGCGGGCATCAAACGCTGGCTCAAGACATGGCGTGCTCAGCAGCGCTCTGACGCGTTCTTGGACGACTTCTTCTGACCGATAATCCGCCACCCCTTTTCATCCGTGAAGCGCGTGTGTTGGTGCACCGCAAAAGGTCCGCATGCTCAACGTCTTCACCCTGGCCAACGGCCGCCTGTTTCAGGAAGAGATCGATGCCGCCACCGAGCTCACGCATGTGCTGCCGGTGTGGGTCGACCTGGAAGCGCCCACCGAGGAAGAAAAGGGGTGGATCAGCGCGCGCTTTGGCCTGACGATTCCGGGCGACGCGGTCGACGACGACATCGAAGAGTCGGCGCGTTTTTACGAAGAGGACAACGGCGAGCTGCACATCCGTTCGGACTTCCTCATCGACGCCGAAGACGGCCCCGACGGCCGCCCTGCGCGCAACGTGCGCGTGGCCTTCATCCTGCACCAGAACGTGCTCTTTTCGGTGCACGGCGAAGACCTGCCGGTGTTTCGCCTGCTGCGCTTGCGCGCGCGGCGCATTCCGGCCTTGATTGAAGACGCCAAGGATGTGCTCTTGAAGCTCTACGACGCCGACGCCGAATACTCGGCCGACGCGCTCGAAGGCATTTACGACCACCTGGAAGCGGTGAGCGCGCGCGTGCTCAAGGAAGACGTGAACGACAAGATGGCGGCCGAGGCGCTGGCGGCGATTGCGCGCGAAGAAGTCTTGAACGGGCGCATCCGCCGCAACGTCATGGACACGCGCCGCGCTTTGAGTTTCATGATGCGCAGCCGCATGCTCAACGCCGACCAGTTTGAAGAAGCGCGGCAGATCTTGCGCGATATTGACTCGCTCGATTCGCACACCGCCTTCCTCTTCGACAAGATCAACTTCCTGATGGACGCCGTGGTCGGCTTCATCAACATCAACCAGAACAAGATCATCAAGATCTTCTCGGTGGCCAGCGTGGCGCTGCTGCCGCCCACGCTCATTGCCAGCATCTACGGCATGAACTTCAGGTTCATGCCAGAGATCGACTGGGCCTGGGGTTACCCGTTTGCGCTGGCGCTGATGGCGGCGTCGGTCGCCGCACCGTTCATCTACTTTGCGCGCAAGGGCTGGTTGCGCTGAGCTTGGGTATTGGCAGCTATCGGTTGGCGCGGCGTTTGAGCCAGCGCATCAGCGCGCCGATGAGCGGCAGCTTCTCGTACAGCTCTTCGGCCGCGTCCCAGTAGTCGCGGTGCAGGCTGATGCGCCCGTCGCGGGAAAAACGCAAGTGGGTGCTGCCGCGAATGACCTGTGGCTGGGTCGAGAAGCGGCGCATGCGGAAGTGAAAGTCCCAGGTCAGCATCGCCT